>JBDIWM010000004.1 GCA_039638595.1 Atribacterota bacterium | reverse complement strand
TTGAGGTTTTACGTAAAGTTACTCGCCAGGGTGTGGGTGTCCTTTACATTTCCCATCATCTGGAAGAAGTATTTGCAATTGGCAGTCGTGTCACTGTTTTGAAGGATGGTTCGAAAGTTGCTACCCACGATATTAATTCAGTAAACGAGGGTTTCATCATTCAGGAAATGGTCGGTCGTCCTGCAGAACTTTTCTATGCCCGAGAGAAAATGATGCCTTCGGTAACTCCCCGTGGGGTCTTCGAAGTTGTCGACCTGCGAGGAGGAGTGGTGAAGGGGGTTAGTTTCCAGGTGTATGCCGGTGAAATCTTTGGTATTGGTGGGATGGTAGGATCGGGTAGGACAGAGCTGGTACGGCTCCTTTTTGGACTGGATAAAAGAGTCAGTGGTCGTGTACTCCTGGATGGGCAGGAAATAACCCCTACTTCTCCCTTGGATGCCATAGCAAAGGGGATTTGTCTGATTACCGAAGACCGTCAAAAAACCGGTTTGGTGCTGGTGCGGTCAGTGAGAGAAAATGTTTCCTTAGCACGTCTTAACCTGGAAAATAGGGAGTTCCTGAATCTAAGGAAGGAAAAAGAGAGCGTAGAAAACCTCGTGGTGAAATTACGAATCGTCACACCTCATCTTGAACAAGAAGTGATAAATTTGAGTGGTGGGAACCAGCAAAAAGTGGTTCTGGCAAAATGGTTGCTGACAAATGGGAGAGTGTACATCTTTGACGAACCGACTCGAGGCATCGACGTCGGTGCCAAAGAAGAAATATACCGATTGATGATGGATTTGGTAAAAGCAGGTAAGTTTGTAATTATGGTTTCGTCGGATATGCCTGAACTGATTGCCCTTAGTGACCGTGTAGGTGTGATGTGTAATGGGAGGATGGTAAAGGTTCTTGAAGGTGGAGAAGTAGCCGAAGAAAATATCCTCGCCTGTGCTCTTGGGATAGTCAGGTAATCGGAAAGGGGTGTGGTGTAGTATGATGGTTCGTTCTCAGGTTGGGGTGAAGCGTTCTATTTTGGTTAACCAATCTTTTTTCCTGTTTCTTCTTATCGCCATCATGAGTGGAGTGACGGCTTTTTTTAATCCTGCTTTTTTTACTCTTCAAAACTGGCTCAACATCCTTAATCAAAATGCTGTTCTGGGAATTGTGGCTGCAGGGGCAACATTAGTGATGATTTCTGGTAATTTTGATATCTCGGTGGGATCTTTGGTGGGTTTCTCGACGACTTTTGCTGCTTCTCTGGTAGTGAAGGGAAGTGAAGTGACTGTGGCTATTTTGTGGGGATTCATTATGGCTCTGCTCGGTTGCACCTTGAATGGCGTTATCGTAGCAAAAACCAGAACTCCTTCTTTCATCATGACTTTGGCGACCCGGAGTGTGTACTATGGCTTTGCTCTCATCGTAACTGGAGGTATGACCCAATCCTTGGGGGGCAAATTTGCTACTCTAGGAAGGGGTACAACTTTAGGAATTCACAATCCTATCTTTTTCCTCTTGGGAGTTTACGTATTGCTTTTTCTTCTCCTTCGTTATACGAGAACTGGTAGGCGGGTTTATGCCGTAGGCGGTAATGAAGAGGCGGCTTTTCTATCTGGCGTTAATACCCAAAAAATAAAGATTTTGGTGTATATGGTCAACGGAGCTTTTGTAGGTCTTGCTGCTATGGTGCTTCTCTCCCGTCTTGGATCGGCTTTGCCCTCTACCGGTGCGGGTTTAGAGCTACGTGCCATTGCTGCTGTAGTTATTGGGGGGGTTCCCCTAACCGGTGGTAGAGGGAGCGCCTTAGGTACTTTTCTGGGTGTGATTCTCATGGGTTTGATTTCTAACGTGCTTAATCTTTTGAACATTAGCGCGTACTATCAGGAAATAGCTATCGGTGTTATCATCGCTATCGCTATTATTGTTAGTAACTTGGGTAAGATAAAGCAACGATAGTGACTTTCTTTCGGATTATATGGGTTATTTTCCTGTTAAAGGATCCGTTAATTTTTTCGAAGGCAAGGTATCAGCATAAATACAAATTGGCGGAGTCTTTATGTTGCTTGTGTCTTTTTGATATCCTGGTTAAGATTCTGTAGGATATTCTCCAGATGTTGAAAGGTATACCGGTGGGGATTAATGTTGGGATGGAAGTTTTCGATCCAATTCTTTTGTAGCGTGATGTTACCCCGGCGATTCAAAAAGTTCAATGTACCACTATGATGTACTTGTGGTGCTTCTTTTGGGTTGGATGGAAACGCCAAGTTTGATAATTACCTTGTAGGACTTTTTCATTTGTCTACTCTCTTGTTGGGCGCATTCCTTTCCTAGAGAGCAGAAGAAAGCTATTTATAGAGCTTTTCCAGGGGCTGGAGTCATCTGGGGCTCTTGAGGAGATAGAAGTAAGTTTCGAATTCGTATTTGACCTTCCGCTTGAGATGTGAGTTGAAAGGGAATTTGGAATTGTGCTAAGGCTGCCTTTTCTGATTTACGATTGGTCTTCTGGGATACGAAGTCATGAGCACGGCGTACAGGCATTTTTAGTCATATCGGAGTGTGAAGAGAGTTCGGCCGAAATTGATTACCTAAACCGGTGCATCTTGGTACGGAAAGCAGAGTATTCGATTTACACGTTGTACAGGATGCCTTTCTTCAAATCCCCAAAGAATGGAATGCAAATAGGTAAGGATATTTGTAGCGCAGGGCATTTCGCATTTGCCTGGTCCTACAAGAAAGTGTTCTAAAGGCTTTTGCGATGCATTGTTTTGTGCTCCTTGCCCCGTCCTCCATTTTTGGGGATTGTGCGGCCATTTCGTGTGAAGGGAAATATTCTTTTATTTGTGTTTTATACTCCATTATTTCACCGAGTGAGTAATTAACTACTTACTATGGTGACGTACATGACGTTTTGGGTGGTGGTATTATTGTTGAAACGCGTGAATTTGCCCCTTAAAGTGAACAGTAAATATTCCCATTTTCCCATTATTTGCAAGCACTCTGCTCTTACAGGGCGAAATGCCAGCTTCACCGTCTTTTTGTGAGATGGTTTATTCATGTATGCCCGTTCAAGGCTGCTGTGTTAGGGGACCTTATAAGGCATGATTTCGCATCTCATGGGTCAGAATAACGAGATTTTTGGCAGTGATGTGTAAAGAAGGTTTTTTGATCTGACTAAAATATTGAGAATACGGGTGGTAATCATGAAATCGGGTTACCGCATTTTTCGGATGGAAGTCGGGCTTTTGTGGGTTTTCCTAGGATTGAGGAAAGCGTGTTCTGAGAGTTTTTTAGTTTTTAATGAGTGTCTTGGCTTGAATGACCAAGCAAATTTGGCAAGGCGCAGATTTTGGTATTACTTTCCAATTCACCTTCCTAAAATTTTCGCTATAATATGGAAGATTGCAGTTGTATTTTCTATCAGAAGGAGGAAAAACGGTGGCCAAAATCATACGCAAGGAAACCTTAGCTCCGCAGATTAAGCTCATGGTGGTGGATGCACCATGGGTGGCTCGTAAGGCCAAAGCGGGACAATTTGTGGTGCTCCGTATTACTGAAGAAGGTGAACGGATTCCTCTTACCATTGCTGATTTTGATCCAAAAGCGGGCACCGTCATCATTATTTTCCAGGAAGTAGGGAAGAGCACCATGCTTCTCGGGACGCTGGAAGAAGGGGATGAAATCCTTGATTTTGTCGGACCCCTGGGGAGAGAAATTGAAGAGAAAAATTTTGGACATGTGGTCTGCGTGGGAGGCGGTGTGGGAATCGCCCCCACTTATCCTAAGGCAAAGGCTCTTAAGGAGAAAGGGAATCGTATTACTTCCATCATTGGTGCGCGTACCAAAACCATGCTTTTCTGGGAAGAAAAAATGCGGGAAGTGAGTGATGAACTCTTCGTCACCACTGATGACGGAACGTACGGGGAGAAGGGTTTCGTCACCCAGGTTCTGGAACGGATTTTAAAAAACGAAAAGGTGGATCTTGTGATTGCCGTGGGTCCAGTCATCATGATGAAAATGGTGAGCGTCATTACGAAACCTCATGATGTACCCACTTTGGTAAGCCTTAACCCCATTATGGTTGATGGAACGGGAATGTGTGGGTGTTGTCGGGTGACGGTGGGGGGTAAGTGTAAGTTTACCTGCGTGGATGGACCGGTCTTTGATGGACATAAGGTGAATTTTGACGAGCTTTTGGCCCGCCAACGCATTTATCTAGAAGAGGAACAGAGGGCTTTGGAGTTGTGGACAGTAGAGAAAGCGAAGGAGGAAGCGTCTCGTGTCGTCTAATAATCGTTTTTTTGGTCGTCCTAAGATGCCTCAGAGGCCGCCTGAGGAAAGGATTCGGGATTTCTACGAGGTTCCACTGGGGTTATCGGAGTGGGCTGCAGTCGAAGAGGCCAAACGGTGTCTCAAGTGCAAAACTCCTCAGTGTGTGAAGGGTTGTCCGGTGGAGATCGATATTCCTGGCTTTATCGAACTTCTTGCTCAGGGAAATTTTGATGAAGCCATTGTGAAAATCAAAGAGAAGAATAATCTTCCGGCTATCTGTGGTCGGGTATGTCCTCAGGAAGATCAGTGTGAAGTGCAGTGCGTACTGGGGAAAAAGGGTCAACCGATTGCCATTGGGTATTTAGAGCGGTTTCTGGCTGATTATGAACGGGAAAAGGGGGTTCGGTCCCCATCTCTCCCCCACTCGCGTAACCGGAAGGTAGCAGTGATTGGTTCGGGTCCGGCAGGCTTAACCTGTGCCGGGGATCTGGCCAAGATGGGATATCGGGTGACCATCTTTGAAGCACTCCATGCTCCAGGGGGCGTTTTGATTTATGGCATTCCAGAATTTCGCCTTCCTAAGGCCATTGTTGCTCAGGAGGTTCATTACGTCCAGTCCCTGGGAGTGGAAATCCAGCTGAGCCGGGTCATTGGGAAAACCTATACCTTGGATGATTTACGGGATGCGGGATATGAAGCCTTCTTTATCGGTACCGGCGCAGGCCTTCCATACTTTCTGGAAATTCCTGGAGAAAATTTGAATGGTGTTTATTCGGCGAATGAGTTTTTAACCCGTTCAAACCTCATGAAGGCTTATCTCTTCCCCAAATTCGATACACCGGTGAAAATCGGTCGGCGGGTGGCAGTAATTGGTGGTGGGAATGTGGCGATGGACTCGGCCCGGACTGCACTGCGCCTGGGAGCAGAAGAGGTGTGTCTGGTGTACCGGAGGACCAAGAAGGAGATGCCAGCCCGGGTAGAGGAAGTAGAGCGAGCCGAAGAAGAGGGAGTCAATTGCATCATCCTCACCAATCCGGTGCGCTTTGTGGGAAATGAAAATGGCTGGGTGACGGGGATTGAGTGTATTCAGATGGAGCTGGGAGAACCTGACGAGTCTGGGCGCCGACGTCCGGTTCCGGTTCCAGGTTCGGAATTTGTCATTCCCATTGATACCGTGGTGGTGGCAATTGGACAGGGTCCCAATCCGCTATTTCTGGAGAGTGTTCCTGGTTTGAACTTGAATCGTAAGGGGTACATCGTGGCAGATCCGGAAACCGGGGCCACAAACTTGCGGGGGGTTTTTGCTGGTGGTGACATTGTCACTGGTGCTGCTACGGTTATTTCGGCAATGGGAGCAGGAAAGAAGGCAGCACGAGCTATTGAACGATTCCTGGAAGCTCCTGATAGTTTTCCCCAATGGAGGTGAATGGGTTGCGTGAAGTCGAAGTCCTAGTTATCGGTGGCGGACCAGCAGGATATGCCAGCGCGTTACGGGCAGGGCAGAAGGGGTTGAAAACGGTACTGGTTGAAGGGAGAGATTTGGGAGGAACCTGTCTGAATCGAGGTTGTATCCCTACCAAAGCCCTGTTCAAATCGCAGGAGGTGGCCCATTTTGTTCGCCGAGCTGGTGAGTTTGGAATCAAAGCGGAGTACTCGGGTATCGATTGGTCAACCGTGCTTTCCCGTAAGAACCGGGTTGTCAAGCAACTTACTGGAGGAGTGGGGTTCCTCCTCAAAAAGGCTCGGGTGGAGGTTATAAAAGGATGGGCTTCTTTTCTTGACTCTCATACCGTTCAGGTAGGAAAAGACGGGGAAAACGGAGAAACCATTCGGGCGAGGTCCATTGTTTTAGCAAGTGGTTCGAAGCCGGCTGTGTTGCCTGTGGAAGGGGTTCATTTGGAGCGAGTCATCGATAGCGACAGGGCTTTGGAACTCCCGGAACTTCCTCAAAGTATGGTTGTCATTGGTGGGGGGGTTATCGGAATGGAAATGGCTTGTATCTTCAACGCCTTTGGGGTGAAGATCGAGGTGATTGAAATGATGCCCAGGGTTCTTCCCCCAGTGGATGGTGAAGTAACCGCACTCCTTACCCAGATTGTGGAAAAGAGAGGATTGACCGTCTATCTCCGTTCTCAGGTTCAGAAGATTCAGCCTGGTTTGGGCACGTTGCAAGTGGTTTTTACTGATGGTGAAGGGAAAGAACGGATTTCGGAAGGTGAATATGTGCTTGTTGCTACGGGAAGAGTACCGTTTCTTGAGGGTCTCAACCTCGAAAATGTCGGAATTCAGCTGGAAGGGAAAGCAGTTTTTGCTGACGAAATGCTCCGTACGTCGTTACCCTGGATTTATGCTCCCGGAGACGTGAATGGCAAGTATCTTCTGGCACATGTCGCATATAAAGAGGCAGAAGTAACGGTGGAAAATATCCTAGGTGGGAAACGTAAGATGGATTACCGGTATGTGCCGAACTGTATTTTCAGTTTCCCGGAAATCGCTTCGGTGGGGTTCACCGAAGAGGAAGCGAAAACCAAAGGATACGAGATCCAGGTTGGAAAATTTCCTTTTCGGGCAAGTGGAAAAGCCCTGATTGAGGGGGAAACGGAGGGCTTTGTCAAGGTTATCAGTGAGAAACGAAGTGGAGAAATTTTAGGTGTACATATTATTGGTCCTCATGCTTCGGACCTTATCGCCGAAGCCGTGCTGGCTATGCATGTGGAGTGCACACCTGAGGAACTTGCTCAAATCATTCACGCCCATCCGACGCTTTCTGAAAGCGTTATGGAAGCGGCCGAAGCGGTGTTTGGGTTGCCACTTCACTTTACCTAAAAGGAGGTGTCATTGTGGTTTCTCTTCCGGAAGAGCTGCTTTATACGGCGGAACATTTCTGGGTGAAGCAGGAGGAAGACGTAGTACTGTGTGGTATTACGGACCATGCTCAGAGTGAACTGGGTGATGTGGTGTTCGTGGAAATGCCCAGAGTTGGTACAAGGGTGAAGAAAGGGGAACGGATTGGAGACGTGGAGTCGGTTAAAACGGTTTCCAATCTCTATGCTCCTTTGAGCGGGGAAGTGGTGGCGGTAAACGAGCAACTGAAAGACCGTCCTGAGTTGATTAATAAGGATCCGTACGGAGAAGGATGGATTGTCAAGCTGAAACCTTTGGACTTGAGCGAATTTTCTCTTTTGCTGAGTTCTGAGGAGTACCGGAAGCAACTTGCAAGTGTTTAGAGAAAAAACGCTGCGAGTACTCTTTGATCCCCCTCTTTCCGGCTTTGAGAATATGAGTCGTGATGAGGTCCTGTGGGAGGGTCTCGCCAGAAGTGAGACTGTAGTGCTCCGTTTCTTTCGGTGGCAGGAAGAGACGCTTTCGGTGGGAAGGTTCCAGAAAACGGAAGGAATCAACCGGGAATACCTAAAATCTCACAATATTCCTCTGGTACGTCGACCGACGGGGGGCAGAGCAATTCTGCACGGAGAGGAAGTGACCCTGAGTCTTGCTCTTCCTGGGAACCCCCTTTCACCTCGCCAAGCTTACCGGGAATTCAAAAGCGTCTTACAGGAGGCTCTGAAAGGTTTGGGTATACCGGTTGATCAAGAAATCATGAATATTCCTCTTTATCTTGCTTCACCGGCCTGTTTTTCGCTGACCTTTCCCCATGAACTCACGGTAGGCGGCAAAAAAATTGCTGGAATAGCTCAGGCTCGAGGTCGAGGGGGGAGTCTTTTTCAGGTTTCTTTGCCCTTTCGCATCGATCGGGAACGATTTGCGTCGTGTTTTCGGGAAAAAGAGGTTGTTTTGCAGGAACTGGAAAAGAATTTCCTTAGCCTTACGGAGATGGGTTTTGGCGTAGAGTGGCGAATTGAGATTGAACAGGCAATCATCGAAAGTTTCGGTAAATGGTGGGGAGTTGTGGTGAAAAAGGATAACTGGAAAGAGGAAGAGGAAGAGCGAAATCAGGCTATTTTAAGGGAGAAATACCTTCTTTCTTCCTACCATGAAGAACGGTGAGAATTGTATTTGGAATTGTAAATGAAATTGTAAATGACCTTGAAGAAGCGTGGTCACCTTGGTATAATGAATGAGGTCTTGCAAAGTCTTTGCCGCTGTCGGGGCGTGGCGCAGCCTGGCAAGCGCACTCGTTTGGGGTGCGAGTGGTCGGCCGTTCAAATCGGCTCGCCCCGACCACTCTTAAACAATTGAGGAAAAAGGGGATGATTCTTTTTGGCTGTCCAGGAGCTGTTTGACCTTCATGGAGAGGTAGCCATTGTTACTGGTGGTGCGCAGGGTTTGGGTCGGGAGATGAGCCTGGCCCTTGCTGAAGCTGGGGCTTCAGTGGTGGTGGCGGATGTGAACTTAGAAAAAGCGAAGGATGTTGCCCAGGAGATTGGAACGTTCGGAATGCAGTCTTTAATAATACAGGTTGATGTGACCAAACAAGATCAGGTAGAAGCGATGGTGCAAAAAACGGTCGATACTTTTGGGAAAATTGATATTCTTGTCGCTTCGGCTGGGGTTGGACAGTGGGTGAAGGCAGAAGACATGTCCCTTGAAGACTGGAATCGGGTCATTTCCATTAACCTTACGGGAGTTTTTCTGTGTTGTCAGGCAGTGGGTCGGGAAATGATTAAACGGAAAAAGGGGAGCATCATCACCATTTCTTCCATGTCTGGTATCGCGGCGAATGTTCCCCAACCCCAGTCCCACTACAATGCTTCCAAAGGTGCGGTAATCATGCTGACCAAATCTCTGGCTATGGAATGGGCGCCATATAATGTTCGCGTCAATACCATTGCTCCGGGGTACATGGAGACCAAGCTTGTTGAGGATTTGCTCTTGCAATATCCAGAGTATGCCAAATTGTGGCGGGAACTCACGCCCATGAAACGATTGGGAAGACCTGAGGAAATTAAAGGCCCCTGCGTCTTTCTAGCTTCCAACGCTTCCTCCTATATGACGGGAAGTGTTCTCGTTATGGACGGCGGATATACTATGGTTTAAGGGGGTGATAGAGGAAGAGGAACTAAAAGTGTGCGGGTCAGGTTCATCGTATGGAAACCATATTTGAAAGGAGAGGTGGTTTAAAGCCATGAAGAAACTTGGAGTTGTGATTCTTCTTGTGGGTGTTTTGGTTTTTGCGTCTTCCTGGTGTTTTGCAGCAGTCAATAATCCTGAGTGGTGGCAGAAGGCAGCTGAGCCATATAAAGGTGTTGTGATTCGTGGTATTTCGGAGAGCACTCCTCCTTCCAAGGCCATGGTGGAAGTGGCAGCACCAGAGTTTGAAAAGCTCACTGGCATCAAAGTAGAATTCGAAGTCACTTCCTGGGACGAGATGTACAACAAGAGCATCCAGGATCTTCAGTCCGGTGCCGGAATTTACGATTTCATCTATGTAGAGCAAGATATCATCTATGCGTATCTGGCGCAAAAATGGTTAACCAGTCTCAACTCTTTCATTGACAATGCCAACATTACCCATCCCGATTTTGACCTGGCTGATTTCACTTCGTTCATCAACTATTTCAAAGACGCTGATGGCAATATTTATGGAATTCCCTTTGAGGCGTTCTTAAAATCGTACATTTACCGTACTGACCTTTTCAACGATCCCGAAATTCAGGCTGCTTTCAAAGCAAAGTATGGATATGACCTGGCTGTGCCCACCACCTGGGAACAGTACACCGATATCGCCAAGTTCTTCACCGAGTACGGTAAAGAGAAGGGGATTGAACTTTATGGTCATGTAGCTCAGGCTAAGACTCACCCCTGTGTGGCGTATGAGATGTGCGAGACCATCTGGCCGGCATGGGGTGTCTACAACTGGGGTATTAATTTGGAGAACATGAGAGCCAACGTTGACAAGGGTGGAACGCTCAATAGTGAAAAGGCCAAGAAGGCATTCCGCTGGTACGTCGATATGTTGCAGTATGCGCCTCCGGGAGTCCGTACCTACACCTGGGACGAAACTGGAGCTGTTTTTGGTGCCGGGAAGATTGCTCAGGGAATTATTTACCTTGAGAACCTGGGTTGGATTGCTACCGATGCTTCAAAATCTGCAGTAGTCGGGAAAATTGCCGTTGCGCTGCCTCCGACTGCACCTGGGGTGATGGATGAAGTCAAGGCTGGCAAAGGGTACATCGGGTACTACGATGGTGGTGCTCTGGGGATTCCCCATAGTGCCAAGAATAAAGAGGCAGCCTGGCTCTTTATTCAGTGGTGCATGCGCAAAGAGTGGCAGGGCGAATTCGCCAAGATGGCAACCAGAGTGGTACGGAAATCCACCTTTGAAGATCCTCTGGTGAAAGACCTTGATGCTCAGACTGGTGGGTACTTCACCATGTTGAAAGATGCAGGAGCTCTCTTTGCTGGTGCTCCGGCTCTGCCCATGCACCGTCCGCTCAATGAGGTGTACCTCAAGTGGGTTTCCAAAGCGGTAGCCGGCGAAATTGCTCCGGAAGACGCGCTGGATGAACTGGCTAAAGAGGTCGATGCCTTGATGGAAGACCTGGGCTATTAGTGGAGGAAGGAAACGGTGAAGGAGAACCGAAAGCAGGTGTGGGGGCTTATCGCCCCCACACTCTTTTTAATGATTTTTATTGGGGTTATTCCGGTTATTTATGTCATTTATTTAAGTGCGTTTAAATACAACGTGTTTGCCAAGGTTCCCTTTCGTTACACAGGGTTCGATAACTTTCGAAAGCTGGTTTTTGACCCGGATTTTTTAAGATCGCTTCGTTTGGGGCTTACCTTTGTGGCGCTATGTTGTGGTATTGAACTTCCCCTGGGGCTTTTCATTGCCAACCTCCTCACACTTAACTTTAAAGGAAAAGGTATTTTTCGAACCATTATGACCCTCCCTTTAGCCATGGCACCCATCACCATTGGGAGTATCTGGGTACTCATCACCAATCCAGATTTTGGACCGCTTCCTTTTCTTTTTCGGAAGGTTGGTATCGAATATAATATGGGTATCAGTGCCAATCAAGCGTTCTTTACCACGGTGCTTGTCGATATCTGGCACTGGACCCCTTTTGTGGTGTTAACCTTTATGGCCGGACTCACTTCGTTACCCAATCAGCCGTATGAAGCTGCACTGGTTGATGGAGCCAACCGCTGGCAAACGTTCCGTTACGTGACCATTCCGCTGCTTAAGCCGGTTCTTCTCACCACGCTCTTTATTCGAGTTATGGACACCTTCCGGGTTTTCGATGAAGTCTGGATGCTTACCAGTGGTGGTCCGGGAACGGCCACTCGCTATGTGAGCATTCACCTGGTACGACTGGTGCTGCAGTCGATGGAATATGGATATAGTTCAGCCATGTCGCTTTTCCTTCTATATCTTACCATAATCATCTGTTTCTTGCTTTTGACGTTTATCTCTTCCTCACGGGAGGCAGCCTAAATGGGTGGTGGAAAAAAGACCTGGAGAATGTTCTTTGTGTATTTGGTGTGTATTCTCATCGCTGTGGCTACTCTCTTTCCTATTTACTGGATGTTTGTGGTTTCCGCTCGTAGCAGGTTAGAGGTATTTCTTGGTCCCCGCTTAATTCAAACTTCCTTTTATAGCCCAAACTACTACCGTCCTTTCTTCCAGGACGTGTATGGGAGGTATCTGGTTAATTCTCTGCTCATCGCTTCAGGTAATACCCTGCTTGTAGTATGCCTGGCGGTCCTTGCCACCTATGCCTTTTCCCGCTTTCGAGTTCCTGGTTCCAATAACCTCTTTTTTTGGACCATTACCAACCGTATGGCGCCTCCGGCAGTGTTCATTGTTCCTTTCTTTCTCATGTTTACCCGTTTGGGATTGCGGGATAGTCAGTTTGGTCTCGTTCTTCTGTACTGCATTTTTAATCTCCCTTTTGCCATATGGCTCTTAAAGGGGATGATGGATGGAATTCCTAAGGAACTTGATGAAGCGGCGTTAATTGATGGGTGTTCTCTTTGGGGGCTTTTGTGGCATGTGATCATTCCTCTGGCTAAACCAGGAATCATGGTTACGGCGATTTTAAACTGGATTTTTGCCTGGAATGAGTACCTTTTTGCTGCCATCCTCACCAGCGTCCGTTCTCGAACCATTACTACAGGTTTGGCCGAATTTGTCACAGTGATTGGAACGAACTGGGGAGAAATGGCTGCGGTTTCGGTAGTCTGCCTCATTCCGGCGATTGTCTTCATTGGAATTGCCCAGAAACATATTATCGCTGGTTTGACCTTTGGAGCAGTCAAAGATTAGGAGGAAGGCCGTGCGTATTTTTCCTTTTAAAACCAACCTCTGGGACCGATTCTTTTATGGAATTTCGATTATGTTTGGCTTGCACCTTATATGGGTGCGTTTCCTGGAACAATATGTGCCACTTTATGTCGCCACTGCAGGAAGCCTGGTTTTCCTCGCCATTCTGGTGATAACGGGATAAGAGCCTGGAAGCTATTCCAGGCTCTTTTTTACTACTCTCCGTGCCAGTAGATGTCGAAACCAAGGTATTTGTCGAAAGCTTCGAAAAGGATATCCCCCACCAGGGATAGGTTCATAGCGACGTGGTGTTCAAAACCTCTTTCGCAGATGAAGGTAAGTAAATCCTGCAATGCGTCAATCCTGGCGATTCCCACGCCACCAAAGGTTTCAAGTTTTTCACCCGTGATTTCTCCTTCGGCGATGTAACCGGTTATACCATTCAGGTCATCGGTAGTCAGGCGGCACAGTGTGAGTGGTCCCTGAGGAATCATGCCGTAACAGGTACCGTAGGCATTCTCTTTGGGTAACGTCGAGGAAATAATATCTCCAAAGCCCATGCGTGCATTTTCAAGAAGTGACTTTGGGAAGTTGCTGCAATGAAAGAGGATGGCTTTATCTGGATCATCGTCAACATTATTATTCCAGTCCACCAGGGCTGAAGGTTTCTGGGAGGCAAGCTGCAGGGCGTACATGCTTAAACTTCCGGTAACGTCAACTTCACAAGCCGAAGGAATACGGTTTTCGCTGAACATGCTCATCACCGTGCAGGGCATGATCCCGAAATTTTCTTCGATAGAGGTCCAACACTGAAAGGCAAGGAGCGATACCCCGGTTTCTTGCACCCATTCTTCGAGCACCACTTTCAATTTGCCCATTTTAACCAGCGCTTCTTCTGGAACCAAGGAGGTATCGATATAGTCCTTAATTTCTTTGACCTTTTCTTGGACGAGTGGGTCACCGTCTTTGAGTCTTTCCATCTTGCCCAGGATTTCCGACAAATCGGCGACTTCTACTGAAATACCGTATCCCTCAAGCATTTTTTCCGAATAGCGAACGGTGTTGAAAGCATTGGGACGGGCGCCAATTGCTCCTACCTTTACATTTTTGAGTCCCTGTATCACCCGGCACACCCCGGCAAACCATTCCATGTCTTCGCGAAAATTTTCGCTGTCTGGGTCTTCGGTGTGGAAGCTGGTCAAGGAGAAGGGAATTCCAAACTGTCTGAGATTATTGCATACCGACATCTTCCCGCAGAAGCTATCTCGACGGTTTTTGACATCCAAAGCTGAAGTTTTGTCTGGAAAGGCATGGACGAGAACCGGTACCTGTAGACCCGAATGGCGAATGGCGTATGCCACACCTTTTTCGTCGCCAAAATTGGGGAGGGTCACCACAATCCCGCTTATCTTTTTACGATTTTCGTCAAAGAGGCGGGCACATTTTTGAGCGTCTTCCCAAGTTTCCACCGTTCCAAATTTGGTGTCCTGAGGCGTGAGGGTTACAACTTCAAAACCCATCTTTTCCAGAATGGCCATCATCTTTTCCCTGCCCTCTCGAGCTAATTCATCGGGAAAGAAACCGCGGTTACCGACGATGAGTCCCAGTGCCTGTTTCAAAAGAAATACCCCCTTTGTACGATTAATATTAAAAAACTTTAACTTTGGATGGAGCATCTTTTTAACACCAATATATTACCATACTTCCATGGTTGATTAAGCATTTATCAGGATTCCGTTTTCTGGTATACTCTTTTCAAAAAGATACGGGTAAGATTCCACAGTTCCTTTACCGTTTTTTTTGAGTTTGGAAAAAGTGTTGGTGGTGAGGATGAGCTTTCGAATTGTTCTGATCGAAGATGAAGCTGAAATTGCTCAACTTGTGACCTATTTCCTCCATAAAGAGGGTTTCGATATCCGTTCCTTCGGGAGTGCTGAAGAGTTTTTAGAACAGTTGCCAACCATGGAAGTCCCAGACCTTATCCTCTTAGACCTGATGTTACCTGGTATTGATGGAATTGAGCTCTTTAAATATTTAAAAAGGGATTCCCGTTTTTGCGATGTCCCCGTGATCATGCTAACGGCCAAAGATGATCCGGTTGATGTGGTTGTAGGTTTGGAACTGGGTGCCGAGGACTACATTACGAAACCCTTCGATTTACGGGAATTACTGGCTCGTGTTCGGGTAGTCAAACGACGTTTGGAACGTTTAACAGAAAAGATTGTGGAGCATGGACGAATCTATCGCATGGGGGATCTGGTCCTCAACGGGGATGAGTTGACCTTGCGGGTCAATCAAGACACAGTTGACCTTTCTTTCCGGGAGTTTAAAATCATGGAACTTTTGATGCGAAACCCTCGGCGAGTATTTTCTCGGGAAATGATTCTCAATCGAGTGTGGGGAGAGGAAAATTTTGTTTCGGATCGCATTGTGGATGTGTACATTACGAATCTACGCAAAAAACTTGGCGAAATGGGGAGTTTTATCGTTACTGTGCGGGGAGTGGGGTACCGTTTTGAACCTCCTGCGGCGTAAGCTTTTTGCCTTCCTGATTCCGAAGCGAAGTGAGAGGGATAAAAAGAATGCCGTTGGCGAAAGAGAGTGTCGAGACCGACTAGCGGAAATTCTGGATATTTTCGACTGCCTTCAAAAGCCTGCTTTGTGTTTTTTGGTCACATCACAGACTTTTACGGCCAATGGAGAATTTTTTCGAGTCACGGGTATCCCATTTTCGAGTGTGCCACGGTGGATTCATGAATTCCCTTTTGTGGGGCAGATCGTTTTAGAAGAAAACACCACACTCCGTCTTGGCGGGAAAGAATATCGTCTCCTTTCTTGTCCCATTGAAGAGGCTGTTCTCTTTGTTTTTGATAGTTCGCCTGATGCCACGCAATGGTTTTCCGAAATTCAGTTTTTCCTTACGGCTTTGGGGCATGAGTTGAAAACGCCCTTGACCATTCTTAAAGGGTATGTCCAGATTTTGCAAGACGAGATTGTACCTGAAAAGAGGGAAACCGTATTGAAGCTCCAGGAACAGATTGTTCGTTTGGAAGAAACTCTGAACAATTTCCGCAGCCTATCCCTTTTACAAAGAAGAGGGCATATTTCCTGGAGGGACGTTACCGAAGTCATAGCCCTGGTAGAAAAAAATTGGCAGGAGGAGATAGCCCAAAAAAAGTTACGCTGGCAATATGTACCGTTTTTAGGCGATTCCTCTAAAAGTGTCGCTCTTTCCCGGGGTGATTTTTATCTCCTGTTTTCGAATCTCTTTTCCAACGCGGTGAAATTCAGTCCCCCAAAGGGTACCGTCACTCTTTCCTGGGCTCTTGAAGGCGATTATCTCGTTCTTGTATTTTGCAACGCCCTTCCTGAGAATATTTCCGCCCAAGAACTTCTTGCAAAATGGGAACATTTTCGCAAAATGAAAGAGCTTCCAGGAAAAAGCCTGGGTATTTACCTTATAGAAAAGGCACTGCAAAGAGTGGGAGGTAAAATGGAGGTAAGTTTTGGTGTCGAAGGAGAAGTGGTTGTGCAGGTTTTTTTGCCTTTGGAGAAAGATATTTCTTGAAAAAATTCAATCTTCAATAAACGTGGGAAGCGTTTCCAAGGGGGACATTACTGATACGGGGTGGTGCTGGAAAAATTAGGAAAGAATGTTATAATTTTTCTTGGGATAAAGCTTTCGGGGGTAATCCGAATTGCCTTTTTAGGGGTTGATGGCTTCTACGGAATGCGTAGTAGTCATCAACCCTTTTTATGTGGTGATCTGGGTGAAGAGGTTTACCATGATGGCTTTAAAAAGTGTACTTTTGCCGGAGGGGTTGAATAGAAGTGGGATATGGGAGATACTTTCTGAACCCGATTTTTTCGTTGATTTCAATCTTGACCAGATTGTTAAGACGATGACTGCAAGCTGAGAAGATGAATATCAGCTTCGGGCGTTTTTTATCTCTCGTTACCGAGTGTGGATGTCGTTTTATATCGTCAGGAAGTGATGCAGGATCTCGAGAACGAAGCGCTTTTTGTAAGCGTTAAAGAGTTTTTCTAGAAGATGCATTTCGTGCGATCGCATCTCAACCTGAGTGGCAAACTGCACTCAATACAATAAAGAGGGATGGTTTCTTGAAGCGGTGGCAACATACTGTGAAGCGGTCGAAAAATTTGCCCAGGACTTGTCTTCTATCGAAATTAAGTCTCATGGATTGAAAATCTTCTATGTTCAGTCTGGGCGTTTCAGAATGCTCAGGGATACGGCAAAAAACTCAAAGATGATTTATCAACGGTTCGTTATTGTCTTTTGATATTACAGCGTGGAAATAGAAAGGGTTTTTGCTGAATTCAAGCAGCACGCCGTGAAGGACTACCGCGTTCAGTATTCAATCAGTGTGGATATGAATCACATCGAAGCCAAGATTATAGAATTGGTGGCCAGATTGTTTCCGGAAGTTTGTTCCCATCTGGAACGGTACTGTACTGAGAATGCCGATTTCCTGGATGATACTATCGCTGCGTTCGATTGAGAGAGTAGTTTTATATGGCCTGTCTTGAATATTGAATATATTGCTTCATTTCGGGGATAGGTCTTTCATTCTGTTATCCGGAGGTGTCTGATACCTGTAAGAGATTTACGATTATGAGGGTTTTGATCTAGCGCTAGCGTATCAGTTGATGATTGAGGGTAAATCCGTGGTCTGCAACGATTTCTTTTTGCAGGGAAAAGGACGAGTGCTCCTCGTTTCTGGTCCAAATCAGGGTAGTAAGACCACTTTTGCTCGAACCTTTGGGCAATCTCTGAGTCCGTCCCAAGCTCCAAGGTGCTGAATGCTGCCGCGTATGGGGGTTACAAGGTTCAAGGAATTTTCGGATCCGTCATGGCACCATCGAGATTGGTTCTTGCACCTTTCTTCGTCATTGCTATGGTTGTGCGTAGATACTATGACCATCTCCTGGTAAAGAGTATTCTCTGTGGTCTTCGAAGAGTAATTATAGACCTAGTTGTTTCGGCATTGATATCGATTGCTACCGAGGCCTATAGGGGGCTTAACCACTGGTAGTTCTGGAATAACGAGCGCCATGGCTTTGGTCGCGTTTCTCCTAGTATTTTTTCAAGCAGAATCCGGTGGTCTTCCTGGGATTATCGGCCATTGCAGGTCTTGGAGTGGGATTATTTGGTCTCTGGGGATGAGTACTGGGAAAAATTTCGTTTGACAGGGCATTCTTTTCTGGTGCTCTAAAAAGCTCTTTGGGGAAAAATCCCCAGCCGGTGATGGAGTTCACCGCACAACTACCCTCATGGGTTGATGACTCCTACTTTGTGAATTCTACCAGAACGTAGGAGGAATTGGTATGAGCGAGGACAAAGAGATCACGCTTAAAGAAAAAAAGATCTCCACTCCCTTTTTGAGGAAACCCTGGGAGCATTCGAACACCTGGGGTCTGACTTTGAAGATGAACGCAAAGTGGTGCTCGGTCTTAAGGAAAGGTTACTCAATGAACGATTTCATCTTGTAGTTCTGGGGCAATTCAAGCGAGAAAAAAGTACCTTCATTAATGCTTTTCTTGGTGAGGAAGTGCTTCCGACTGCGATTTTGCCTCTTACGGCGATACCTACCTTTCTTCTTTTTGGCCCTAAACCCCGGGTATACATTCTCTTTGAGGGAGAAAAAGAGGAAGAGTGGTAAGGGGAGGATCGAAAGGAACTCACCAATTTTCTCTCGCAGTTTGTGACCGAAGTAGGAAACCCGGAAAACAGTAAATATGTATCACAGGTAGAGGTTTTCTATCCTTCGTCGCTCTTGCAGGCTGGGGTGGTACTCATCGATACTCCTGGTATTGGATTGACCTTTCGCCATAACACCGAAGTTACGCTTGGCTTTTTCCCTCAGTGTGATGCGGCTTTTTTTCTTTTATCCGCTGATCCGCCTATTACCGAAGTCGAAGTCGAATTTTTGCGAGTAGTACGTTCCAAAGTCGCACATCTCATTTTCGTCTTTAATAAGGTTGATTATCTGCAGGAAAATGAGACGGTGACCCTTCTTGCTTTCCTCAAAAAAACTCTGCCAGAAGAAATCGGCATGGATACTGAACAACTTATTTTCCCTTTTTCAGCTCGTTTGGCCCTTGAGGGTCAAAAACGGAATGACCCCAACCCTTCTCCATCGAAGCGGCATGGAGGGGGTTTCCCGGTATCTTTTCGCCCTTCTCGCTCATGAAAAGAACCGTACTTTTCAAGTCGCTATAGCGAAAAAGGCAGTGGATATTCTGGAATCTCTCATCATGCACCTTGATTCCCGGGTTGGAGCTGGTCTCGATAATATCGATGTCGAATGTGCTCGAAAAAAGGGAATAGAAGTTCTCAATGTAAAAGGGGCCAATGCCCTTTCGGTGGCAGAGCACACCATATCATTTATTCTTGCGCTAGCCAAGAATCTTTTTGATTTTGATAAACGGATGCGTCAGGGAGAATGGGATATTCGTTATGCCTACCGAGCTTTTGAGATTCAAGGAAAAACTCTGGGGTTGGTGGGTTTCGGCCTTATAGAAAGGGAAACGGTTCGGATAGCCTTGAGTTTGTTGAGTTTGGGTATGAAAGTTCTTTTTTACGATCCTTTTGCAGAGGAAGGATTTGAACTATCAGTAGAGCGGGTTAACCATCTGGATGCGTTGCTGGAAAGAAGTGATTTTGTGTGCTTGCATGTTCCTTTGAGCGAAAACACGGTGAGTATGATTGGGGAAAGAGAGCTAAAAAATGAGGCCAACCGCTTTCTTGATCAACGTTTCTTGAGGGTCTGTAGTTGACACCCCTGCTCTGTGTAGGGCGCTTCAGGAAAAGTGGATTGCTAGGGCTGCAACGGACGTCTTTGAAAAAGAGCCTCCTTCATGTGATCATCCTCTTTTTTTGTTGGAGAATATCATTGTTACTCCTCACGTTGCTGGTTTAACTCGAGAATGTAGCGAACGGGTGGCGGTGAAAGCTGTGGAAAACCTAATGAGAGCTATGGAGAGGATAGGAAAGGAGATTCATGCATGAGTGTTGTGGGAGTCAGGGAAAAACTGAGCGGTATTTTTGCTCCCATTGTTACCCCTTTTGATGAAAAAGGGGAAATCGACTTTGGAGCCTTGAAAAGGAATATAGGAAAAATGAACCAGACTCCTCTCAGAGGGTATTTTGTGCTGGGTACCAATGGTGAGTTTCGGGGCTCGGGTTACGAAGAAAAAATCGAAGTAACAAAAGTTGTCATGTCGTTTCGGAGTAATAAAGTCATTATCGCTGGAGCGAGTTGTGAATCTACAGTCGAATCGGTTGAACTTGCTCGGGAACTTTCCTCTCTGGGTGTAGATTTCATTAGCTTGTTGCCTCCTTCCTTTTTTGCTAAAAGAATGACCGACGACGCGCTGTTTGGGTATTTTACAGAAGTTGCCGAGCACATTGGTACTCCGGTTCTTCTTTATAATAACCCTTCGGTAGCTAACAATGTGTGTTTGTCTTCTTCTCTGGTTACTCGAGTAAGTAAACGCCCAAACACCCCAGAATTTTTGGAGTCAAAGATAGTTCTAAGGGTAATTATGATTCGTATATTACCGCTTCACTGGGCGAGGATTGCTGGGTTTTGGCTGGTTCAGCAGATTTCTTTTTTCCCGCCATGCTTTTGGGGACTGTGGGTGGGGTTTTATCTTTGGCGAATGTTTTTCCTGATTTGTGTTGTTGACTGTTTTCTCTGGCTGTAGATAGGGATTTGGAGCGCGGCTTGTGGTTCCGTCGCAAAATTGTTAAGCTAAATTCTCTGGTCTCTGGCAAATTTGGGGTAAGTGGCGTGAAAGCGGTGATGGATTTGTTTGGCTTTGAGGGGAGATACTCTCGAAAGCCGTTAACCAGGTTGAACTCAGCGCAGAAGGAAGAGCTAGAGAACAGTATCAGAGGGGTTCCGAAAGAACTGGAGACCGAATCGAGTTCGTAGAGTTTGGAAAAGGCGGTTGGAAATCTTTGACCCGAAAAAAAAGAACTTCAGAAAACGTCGATCTCATGGTCAAAATAGCTGAGCTTTATTACCTTTCTGATTTGAACCAGGGAAAGATAGCCGAAATTGTGGGTATCTCCCCTCAGAAAGTTTTTCGGACTCTGAAAAGAGCTAGAGAGCTTGGGCTTGTGGAGATCCGTATTCGAAGAACCGGAGAAGTTGATCGAGAATTATCATCCAGGTTAAAGGAAGAGTTTGCCTTGAAAGATGCTGTAGTTGCTGAAGCATACAGTGGAACCGAGCGTGTGACAAAAGCTGTAGCTCAGGCGGCAGCCGGTTTTTTGAAATCGTGTCTGGAATCACATTCTTACGCCAGTGTCGGGGTTGCGTATGGAAGAACCCTCTGGGAAGTTCTCAATTATTTACCATTTTTTCATTTTCCCGATTTGAAGATTGTACAAATGATGGGAAGTTACGGCGGAAGACGCTGGAAGACACTGGCTATCGAACTGGTACGTTCTTTCAGTAAACACCTGGGGGAGAACCTTTTTATTTGCTGGCTCCTGCTTTTGCCAGAAATTCTGCCAGTCGAGAAGTGTTTCTGCAGGATGGCGAAGTAAGGGAAATTCTGGAAATGGCAGAAAGTGTAGATGTTGCCTTAGTAGGTATAGGAGGAATCAAACAAGAAACGAGTTTGTTGATTGAAACGGGTGATTTTCGTCCGGATGAAATTGAGAGACTAGTTCAAAATAAGGCTGTAGGAGCCATTTGTGGCAATTTTTTTGATGTGGAGGGTAAAATCGTGCGTAGTGTGCTTGATTCAAGGAGGATTGCTGTGGACCTCGAAAGATTGAAACGTAACGCGAAAAGGATTATTGGCATGGCTGGAGGATTAGAAAAGAGAGAAACAATTTTAGGGGCCCTAAGGGGAAAGTGGATTACCGATTTAGTCACTGACGTGGAAGTCGCCAGGTGGTTAATCTCGCATTCCCATTGACGGCTTTGAAATAAATTGGTGGAAATTTATCGAGTTTTGCGATGATTCTTTGATTTTCAACAGGGAATAGGCCATTCTTTTTTCCCTTTGTTTATTTCCGCAGTGAGTTGTTTTTGACTTCATTTTGCTTTTTTTGTATCATTGTTATCTAACAATTCCAAAATGGAGGCAGCTTGCTTGAGGGACTGGAAAAACTTTGTTCTGGATCTCGATGGAGTACTGTATTTGTTAAATCAGCCTATTCCTGGTGGCCAAGAGTTTGTCGATTTTTTACGAACCCACCGGTATAATGTTGCCTTTCTTTCCAACAATACATTTCTGACACGAAAGGAGTACGTTGAAAAACTTGAGAGGATGGGCATCAGCGCATTTCCCGAAGAGGTCCTGACGTCAGCGTTTGCGGTGGCAAAATTTTTGGGTGAAACTCGACCGGGAGCTCGGGTCTACGTCATTGGTGAAGAGGGACTTAAGAAGGAACTGAAAAGCTGTGGGCTTCATCTTGTGTCAAAAGGGGAAGCCGATTTTGTGGTGGCGGGAATGGATCGAAAATTCAATTTTCGAAAGATGAGTCGGGCATTTCGTTACATTCAAGGGGGTGCTGAGTTTATTGGAACTAATCCTGATCCAACCTACCCCACTGATAATGGACTTTTGCCTGGTGCTGGAGCAATTATTGCCGGCATCGAAGTCTGTTCGGGGAAAAAGGCGCGAGTTTTTGGAAAACCTTCACCGCTAATTCTGAACCTTCTTTTGGAGACGAGAGGTTTCCGAAAAGAAGAAACGGTCATTGTTGGAGACCGTCTGGATACCGATATTGCCCTGGGGGTGGGTTGTGGAGTCTTCTCGGTATTGGTTCTGACCGGTGTCACTTCCCGGGAGGATGTTGAAGTATCCCAGGTAAAGCCAGATCTTGTGGTAGAAAATCTTTTTGAGCTTCGAGGAATGCTGGCAAGGGGTGAAAAGGAATGAATAGCGTCGAGATTTATGATACCACCTTGAGAGATGGTTCGCAGGCGGAAGGAATTAATTTTTCTGTTTATGATAAAGTGCAGATTGCCGAAAAGCTTGACGAGTTGGGTTTCCAGTATATTGAGGGGGGATGGCCTGGTTCCAATCCCAAGGATGCCAATTTTTTTAAAGAGATCAAAAAGGTACACCTTAAAACGGCAAAAATTAGCGCTTTCGGAAGCACACGAAAAGCGGGAACTAAAGTGGAGGAAGATCACAACATCCGGTTGCTTCTGGAGGCTGAAACTCCAGCGGTGACTGTTTTTGGGAAATCCTGGGTTTTGCATGTACGAGAGGCATTAAAGACCACTCTCGATGAAAATCTCAAAATGATTGAGGATTCGGTATCGTTTCTTACTCGAGAAGGGCGAGAAGTCATTTTTGATGCGGAGCATTTTTTTGATGGCTTTAAAGAGGACCCAGGTTATGCACTTCGAACTTTGCAGGTTGCCTATGAGGCTGGGTCTCGAACTTTGGTGCTTTGCGATACGAACGGGGGGACGCTTCCTTTTGAGGTAGAAGAAATTTTCCGAAAGGTTTGGGATTTCTTTGTTTCTTGTCAAGACGTTAAACTTGGAATTCACGCGCATAACGACAGTGGTGTAGCGGTAGCCAACAGTCTAGTAGCGGTACGAATGGGAGCAGCCCATATCCAGGGCACTATGAACGGATATGGAGAGCGGTGCGGCAATGCGAATCTCTGTGCCATCATACCGAATCTAAAGCTCAAGATGAATATTCACCCTATTTCAGATGAGAACCTCCGGAAAATTTTTGATGCTTCCCATTTTGTAAGTGAGATTGCCAACATGAAGCACGATGAGTATCAACCATATGTGGGTCGAAGTGCATTTGCTCATAAGGGTGGAATTCACGCCAGTGCCATACTTCGCCATCCGAGGACGTATGAGCACGTTTCACCGGAACTGGTGGGTAACGAACGGAGGATTCTCGTCTCTGATCAGGCTGGAAGAAGTAACCTGATTTATCGGGCAGGGGAGATGGGTGTGAAATTGGATCTCCGGGATCCCAGGGTAACGACATTGATTCAAAAAATTAAAGAAGCTGAGAATGAAGGGTATCAGTTTGAAGGAGCAGACGCATCGTTTGAAATTCTCTTACGAGAAGCCCTGGGAGAGATGATGAAATTCTTCAACCTGGAAGGGTTTCGAGTGATTGTGGAAAAGCGGGGCGAAGGAAATACAATAACTGAAGCGACGATTAAAGTGAGAGTGGATAGCGACGTGGTCCATACGGCTGCTGAAGGGGATGGACCGGTGCATGCCCTGGACAACGCGTTAAGGAAGGCTTTGCAAAAGATTTACCCATCTTTGGAGAAAATTCGGCTTGCCGATTACAAGGTGAGGGTTTTATCGGAAAAAGAGGGAACTGCAGCTCGAATTCGAGTACTGATTCAGTCTACCGACGGAGAGAAAACCTGGGGCACGGTGGGTGTTTCGACTGATATCATTGAGGCGAGCTGGGAAGCTCTGGTAGACAGTATCCAGTACGGGTTATGGAGAGAAAGAAAAAAAGAAAAAGGATACGAGTAGAATTTGTCCGGGTTCTTCCTGCTATGGAAGCACTTAAAAAAGAGGCTGGAAATTTACGCCATACCTTTCCTGTGCCTCCTTTTCGGGATATGGTGGTCAATCTGGAACAATTAGCCAGCTTTCATCGTGCTGTCCTTCGTCTTTCCAGGAACGTGGTTTTTTTGGGAAGCAGCGAAATAATCCTTTTTTTGCAGAATTTTTTTCGGGAGTATGTTCTCTCTGGTAATGGGGATCAGTTTTTCTATTTCTGTAGTGACTCTGATCTTGTGCTTTTAGAAAAACTGATTACCAGTCTTCCTCCAGCAGAAACCTTAGGAGTCATTCTTTCCCGGCGCGTAGAGGAGTTTAAGTTTCTTACTCTCAGTTTTGTTTTTCCCTGGAAAAGGGTTTTTTTAGGCAGTGCTCATGGGATTTTAGCTGAAGCAGCCAGAATCATTTTTTACCCTTTTTTTCCTGTTGAAGATGGGTATCATTATTTCTGGCATCGAGGGGCGCTCCTGTATCTTCCGCTTTTATGTTTGGGAATCAGGGTGGAAGAATTGGAGCAAGGATTGATTGCAGGATATCCTCTTCTCCAAGAAGAAGCGATGCTCATGTCTCTTCTTTTGTTGCGGAATGAGGTGGGATGGAAAGAGGTATGTTTTCTGGTTGATAATCAGTTCCTCCTTACGCTTTTGCAGTCATTTTTGCCACTTTTGGAAAAGAGTTGCCGGGGGGAGAAAAGTATGGGTTTCAAGGTAAGGGATTCTCTCTTCTTTTGGGATACGTGTCGAGATTGGTCGTTCTGGAAAGAGGATTCGGCTTCGACACTTTTTGTGGTTATCCGTAGCGAAGGAGATAAACAGTGTTTGCCTTTTCGGTTTCCCCCTCAGCTTCAAGAAGAGTTCTTTTTTGAGGAATGGGCTCTCTTAAACCGGGTTTCTTTTTGTCGGTTGCATCAGGCTGAAAATTTAGCACTCCTTTCGCTATTGCAAGGAGCAGGAATTTCGTGGCTCGAGCTTGTTTATCACCAGAGTGGCTTGGAAATGGTAGGACAGATGGTGGCTTTTTTCCATCAATGGGCTTGTTATAATGCCTGGTTACGGGGCCTGGATTTGCTGAGTGATCCGCCGATTTCGGGGTTTGAAGGCATGGTAAGAAAGTTTCTTAAAAAAGACAGGTAAAATATGGAGGTCGAAGAATGGTCAGAATCTGGGGTGATTTGCATGTTCATACTATCGCCAGTGGCCATGGATACAGCACGGTTCTTGAAAATGTTCATGTCGCTTTGAAAAAAGGTCTTAAGGTTTTGGGAATTGCTGATCACAGTCCCAGCATGCCTGGTGGGCCTTCGCCACTGTACTTTGAGGCGCGAGGCCACTTTCCTAAGGAGATTGAAGGAATTCGAGTTTATTTTGGGGCCGAGGTTGATATTGTTGATTTTGACGGAAGACTTGACCTCGATGATAAAGTGCTACGCAAGCTCGACTTTGTTATCGTCTCTTTTCATCCTCAGGTCTTCCGTGGGGGCACGAGAGAAGAAAATACCGAGGCGTTACTCCGCACACTTGAGAACCCTATGGTTGATATTGTAGCTCATCCTGGAAATCCCCGGTTTCCTCTGGACTATAATAGGGTTGTGGAAGAGACCGTGGTCAGAGGTAAAATAATCGAGGTCAATAACAGTTCTTTTTCAGTGAGCCGAAAGGGAAGTAAAGAAAATTGTCGGACAATTGCCCGGGAAGTTGAAAAGCGAAAAGGATGGATTTT
This sequence comes from Atribacterota bacterium, assembly GCA_039638595.1. Lineage (NCBI taxonomy): Bacteria > Pseudomonadati > Atribacterota > Atribacteria > Atribacterales > Candidatus Caldatribacteriaceae > Candidatus Profundicultor > Candidatus Profundicultor thermophilus. Next base: position 62,197 of record JBDIWM010000004.1, on the reverse strand, counting down.
GGTTTCAAGCGATGCTCATTTTTGTGAGGAAGTGGGAGAATTTGGTGAGGCTCTGAATATGCTTCAGGAAACGGGGTTCCCCAGAGACAGAATCCTCAATGCTTCCTACGAGAATTTGATTCGATTCCTTGAGAATCGAGAGAGAAGGGAGAGGTAAAAAGATGACTCCTTTGATTATTGATGGAAAGGGAATTGCCGAGAAAATCCAGGAAGAACTGAAGTCTCGTATTGCTTATCTTTCAGCGAAGGATTTTCAGCCGGGTTTAGCTGTTATTCTGGTGGGCAATAATCCTGCGAGTCAAGTCTATGTACGAAATAAGGAAAAGGCTTGTGCCAGATTGGGAATTGCTTCTTTCAAATATCATTTACCTGGTGACGTCAGACCAGAGGAAATTTTTGACCTGGTGGAACGGTTAAACCACGATACCAGAGTCCACGGGATTCTGGTTCAGTTGCCGCTTCCACCGCAAATCTTGGAGAAGGAAGTGCTGTACCGGGTTTCTCCAGATAAAGATGTTGATGGATTTCACCCGTATAACCTTGGTCGACTCATGATTGGAGACCCGGTATTTCTTCCCTGCACCCCATGGGGCGTGCAGGAGTTACTTCTGCGTTCGCAGATTGACGTGGAGGGAAGGAATGTAGTCATCGTAGGAAGAAGCAACATTGTCGGTAAACCTTTAGCCATGATTTTAGTTCAGAAAGCAAAAGGGGCGAACGCCACGGTTTCCATCTGTCATACTCGAACTCCTAATCTTTTGGAATACACACGCCGGGCTGATATTCTGGTTGCTGCCTGTGGGGTGCCGGAGATGATTAAAGGAGATATGGTCCGGGAAGGAGTAGTGGTTGTGGATGTGGGAATCAATAAGGTTGGAGATCACCTCGTCGGTGATGTAGAGTTTGAGAGTGTTTCCCACAAGGCTTCTTTTATTACCCCTGTTCCAGGTGGGGTCGGTCCCATGACCATCGCTATGCTTATGGCGAACACCGTAAAGGCTGCAGAGCGATTTTATACCAAACAAACTGGGGAATTTTGCCCGGGTGCATAGCCGTGAGGATTGTGGTTCTTTCTGATACCCATCTTCCCGAACGAGCTCAGGACCTTCCGAAAAGAGTGTACGAAGCATTAGAAAAAGCTTCCTTTATTCTTCACGCTGGAGATTTTACCGAATGGTGGGTCATAGAAAGACTCAAGGAGTTTGGTCCACTCAAGATGGTTAGAGGCAATATGGATTCTCGCGAAATAAAGGAACAGCTTCCCGAAAAGGAGGTTTTCGAACTGGAGGGAGTTCGTATTGGTCTTATTCATGGCCTTGGGTCTCCGGCGGAGACTCGCCGGAGAGCGAAGGAGGCATTTCAAAGCGAGAATCTGAAACTTCTCGTCTATGGGCATACGCATCAACCCTGTATTGAGAAAGTTGACAACGCGGTATGGTTAAACCCAGGAAGCCCCACTGATTTTGTGTTTGCTCCTTTCTTTTCTTTTGCGTATCTGGATGTTCGAGATGGTAAAATTCAGCAGGTTGAACTAGTACGATTGGACTGAGGTGAATCTTTTGTGAACAAGCTCTATGTGAATATCGTTTGGCACATGCATCAGCCTTACTATTTTAGTGAGGAAGAAGGGGCTTTCGTGCTTCCCTGGGTACGAACTCACGCCACCAAGGATTACCTTTTTATGGGTAAACTCTTGGAACGTTTCCCAGGGGTTCGGGTCACTTTTAACTTTGTTCCCTCTTTGCTTCGTCAAATTCAACTTTATCTGGAAGGCAAAGAGGATCGTATCATGCTCTTGGCGAAGAAAAACGCTTCGCTTCTTACCGAAAAGGAGAAGCAAGATATTCTGGAGCAGTTTTTCTGGGTCGGTCCTCCGAACGCTTACGCAGCGTTTCCCCGTTACGGAGAGTTGAAAGAAAAATCATATTTGGGGGTACAGGGTTTCGAAACTCAGGATTTGCTGGATTTACAGATTCTGTACCAATTAATCTGGTTTGATCCACTTTCTCTCCAGGAGGAAAGTCTTCGAGTTCTGAAAGAGAGGGGTCGGAATTATCGGGAAGAGGATAAAGAGATTGTGTGGAAGGCAACACGGAAGACTTTTCAGGAAATCTTTGCTCAGTACCAAAAACTTCTTCAATCTGGACAGATTGAAATCTCTTTTTCGCCTTTTTATCATCCTATTCTTCCTTTGCTTATCGATACCGAGATTGCTCGTTCCGCCCACCCCGGGATTTCTCTTCCAGAGACTCGTTTTGCCTTTCCTCAGGATGCTAAGATGCAGGTGCGCAGAGGGAAAGAACTTTCTGAATCGATCTGGGGAATGGCGATGAAGGGAATGTGGCCTTCCGAGGGCTCGCTGAGTGAGGAAGCCCTTGGGGTGATTGCTGAAGAGCAGATTTCCTGGGTGGCAACCGATGAGGGGATTCTCAGTAAGTCTTTAGGAAAAGAACTGGAGGATGAACTCTATTTGCCTCATCGTTATGGAAAGGTGGCTATTTTTTTCCGTGATCGGGTCATCTCTGATATGATTGGTTTTGAGTACCATCGTCAATCGACCGAAAACGCGGTTAACGATTTCATCCAAAGGATTGAAGGACTCAAGCGAAGACTTTTTGGGAAAGAAGAAAAGCCCTATGTGCTCAGCATTGTCCTTGACGGAGAGAATGCCTGGGAGTATTATGTAGACAATGGATTACCGTTTCTTTCCGAATTGTATCGGTTTTTGTCTCAGGATTCTGAGCTGGAGACTGTGACGCCTTCTTATTATCTTTCAAAGCATGGATGGTTGCCTGAGTTGAAGCGTGTCTTGCCGGGTTCCTGGATTTTTGGTAATTTTGATACCTGGATCGGTCACTGGGAGAAAAACCGAGCCTGGGAAGAGCTGGGTAGAATGCGCATGCGATTTGAGGCTTTGAAGATGCATTTGCCGCGAAAGGTAAGAGAAATGGTGGAAGAACTGTTCTATCAAGCGGAAGGGAGCGACTGGTTTTGGTGGCTGGGGGAAGATCACCCCTCACCCCAAAAAAGCATTTTCTGGGATCATTTTTGCTCGTTGATCACTCGGATTGGAAGGCTCTTACGGGATGAGCTTTCCTTTGAGGAGGAAAAGATGTGGACTCCAGAGACATAGTGGCGATGATTCTGGCCGGGGGCGAAGGAAGAAGACTTGATATCCTCTCGGAAAAACGGGCCAAGCCAGCTGTACCCTTTGGGGGAAAATACCGGATTATTGATTTTTGTTTGAGTAATTGCGTTCATTCTGGGATCTACTGCATTGGGATTTTAACCCAGTACAATCCCCGTTCTCTAAACGACCATATTCGTACGGGCAAGGCCTGGGATCTGGATCGGGTGAATGGAGGTATTTTCCTGTTGCAGCCATATGTGAGTGATGATTTGACGGATTGGTATCGGGGTACTGCCGCGGCGATTTATCAGAATCTGAATTTTATTCGGGAGAAAAACCCTGAACTGGTACTCATCCTCTCAGGAGACCACATATATAAAATGGATTACCGAGTGCTCATTGAATTTCATAGGCGAAATGGAGCTGATCTTACCATCTCGGTGATTGAGGTGTCTTGGGAGGAAGCACATCGTTTTGGAATTCTCAGTGTTGACGCTGGGGGAAGGGTCTTTGATTTTGAAGAAAAACCAGCGCATCCTAAGAGCAACCTGGCCAGCATGGGAATTTATGTTTTCAATCGGGCAATTCTTGAGGAAGAAGTCAAAGAAGAATCCCAACGATCAGGAAGTTCTTTTGATTTTGGTAAAGACGTTATTCCCAGGATGATTGGAACGCGCCGGGTTTTTGCCTTTCGTTTCCAGGGTTATTGGAAAGATGTTGGGACTCTGGATGCATACTGGGAAGCGAACATGGAACTTTTAAAGCCCAATCCTCCTATTGATCTTCACGAAGAGAGGTGGCCCATATATACCCCCCTTGAAGATCGTCCCCCAGTGAAGCTGGGGCAGGAAGCGATGGTGGAAAATAGCATCCTGGGCAGTGGAACCATTGTGAACGGAAAGGTGGTCAATTCCATCCTCTTTAACGGAGTTTATGTGAGCGAGGGTGCTGAAATTCGGGATTCTATTGTGATGGATGATGTGACGATTGAACATAAGGCATTTTTGGATCGGGTGATTGTGGATAAACTGGTGGTGGTTGGGAGAGAGGCCTTTGTTGGGTATGGGAACGATGGCACTCCCAATCGAAAGTTTCCACAAATGCTGCAGAGTGGCCTCACGGTGATTGGAAAAAATACCCGTATCCCACCCCAGACCGTCATAGGGCGCAATTGCCGTATTGGTTCGGATCTGGAAGGAGAAGCTTTTCCTTCGACTTTTATTCCCAGTGGAGAGAGCTTAGAACAATAGAGGTTAGGTGATCGTGATGAGGTTTGGAAAAGTCTTAATGTTCACCATGATTTTTGTTATCGTGTTGGGCTTTGGTGTGGGTTTAGCTCGTTCCTTTGTTTTTGAGATCTCATCGCAAGAAATCGCCAGTATTGATCAGATGTTTGTTTCTCCCTTTTTGCGCCTTACTCCAGATAAGGGCAATTTCGGGACCTACTACATTGGCGACAATCTGGTGCTCTCTTACTGGAGCGCTCGGGGTGGATATGTCAGTATCTTTAATTATACTCCAGATGGAAAAGCAAAAATTATCAAAAATAACGAACCCATCGTTGCGGAGAGCGAAAGGAAACTTTATGGAACGGTTTCTGGTCCAGAGGGCATGGAAAAATTCGTTCTGATTCTCTCTAAAAAAGTGTTACCTGATCGGTTGCTGGTCGAAGCGATGAAGTATCCTTCTCGTATGAAGGCGATTCTGGGTGAGGAGGTTTATGCTCAGAAGGCGGTTATTCAAGTTCTTACTGAACGGCAAATGGCTTCTTCTTTCCTCCGGTTTGACCGGGTACCGGCTGAAGTTCCTGCTGGAGGAAAGGTAAAATTGAGTCTTTTCCTTGCAGACGAAGCCGGAAACGCTTTGGTGGGGCGTAGGATCCAGTGGGAAGTCAGCGATGGGACTTTGGAGAATTATCAGAGCTTGACCAATACTGCTGGTCAAGCGGAAGTGTGGTATACAGCCCCGCGAGCGAGCGATGCCTTCTCTGTGCGGGTTACGGCTCGTTTTGAGGGGGATACGGTGTACCGGGGTTCCTATGCCGAGATAACGTTTACCGTAAATCCAGATAAATTGCAGACTCTTTTGGTGCTTACTCCAAAAACATTTCAAGTTGCTTCAGGAGAAACCCTGGAGTTCGAAGCACTGCTCAAAGACCTGCGGGGTAAGCCGGTTGAGGGGCGAAGTATTCGCTGGATGGCAAGCGGAGGGAGTTTTGAACGGGAAGTGACCTATACGGATGCAAGCGGGAGGACAAAAAATCGCTTCTTTGCTCCTCAGGTAGAGGTTTCCCGAGAATTAGAAATAAAGGCTTATTTTGAGGGGATACGTCATTTATTACCCTCGAGTGATCTGAGTTATGGAACTGTCAGTGGGACTGGTGTGTATTCCGGGGTGGGGTTTTACTTTGTGGACTTTAGTGAAGGAAAGGCGTACACGAACATGGAAGAATTCACGTATCGGGGTAGTTTTGAGGTGAATCACACCGTTAACCCCATGTATTCTCTGGTGATGCATGCCGGTGATAGCCTCGAAGCTGGTTTTCTGATGCACCAGCCACTTCGTTCCGGCGCACTCTACCTCTGGGGTCAGGCTTTTGGTAGTGGAACGATTCGGATTTTGCTCAATGGACATGTTGTTTTTGCCGGTACGGTACGAGAAGGACGGATTACCCCTGCCAATGTGCAGATTATCGCCCTTGATGGTCAAATGGAATTGGGAAAAAACAGAATAAACATTATGGTGGAATCGCAGGATGGCAAAACAACCTATGTTTTGCAGCGAATGATGGTTGTTTTTTAATGGGGAAGGATATGCATCGTGAAAGAGAGATCCAATATTTGGGTATTTGAGCAGGAAATACAGAAATTTATGGAACATGTGTTGAAGGCAAAGTCCAGTATTATCCTGATTTCGGACGATGCCTGGGTACCTCCATGCGATGTTTTTGAGACTGAGGGAAGTTTCGTGGTGGTCATGGAGCTGGCAGGGGTTGATCTTGACGATGTGGAGATTCTTATTAGAGGACAAAAGTTGATTGTGCAGGGAATAAGGAAAGAAGTCCCTTTTCCCTTAAAGAAGGATTATTATCGTATGGAGATCAACTTTGGTCCTTTTTATCGGGAGGTCGATTTTCAGGAGAACGTTGACCCTGACACAACTCGGGCTTACTATCGTCGGGGTTTTTTGATTGTAGAATGCAAAAAAAGGACGGCTGAAACCAAAAAGATTCCGGTTCGTTGAAGGATGAGGTGTGCAAAGTGGAAGTAGGAGAAAACTGGTTTTCCCTTTTGGGAGAATTTGACATGGGAGAAGGCGTTCTCAATGAGGAATTGATACCTCAAGAGGGCCATAGCAATAAAGAGAAGGAATTTCCTCAGGAAGTTCCTATTTTGCCTCTGGAAGACAATGTTTTATTTCCCGAAATTGCCATGCCGCTTCTTGTGCAGGGAGACAAGTGGGTTCAACTGGTGAATGACGTGGTACTGGGGAACAAAATTTTGGGGGCGGTAACACTTCGGCGTCATGATGTGGAGGAGCCTTCCCAGGATGATTTTTACGAAATAGGAGTACTTGGGCGTGTTTCGCGAATGCTCAAGCTTCCTGAGGAAGCGGTACAAATTCTGGTGTTTGGTTTGGCCGTGTTCCGGGTTAAGGAATGGATACAGTGGGAACCATATCCGGTGGCCAGGATTGAAATAGTCCAGGAAGAAGAAGTTCGTTCTGATGAAATTGAAGCGTTGACCCGCAGTATTCTGAGTCTTTTCCAGAAGGTTGTGGAACTTGCTCCATATTTACCTAAAGAAGCTTTTGTGGCAGCGATGAATATTAAAAAACCCTCCCGGCTTGCGCACTTTGTTGCTTCCAATCTCAACCTGAGTACCGAGCAGAAACAGGACATTCTTTCTGTTTTTGAACTTCTGGAAAAGTTAAAAAAGGTGAATTTCTATCTTTCACGAGAGCTGGAGATCCTCCAGATTGGGAACAAAATCCAGACGCAGATTCAAAAAGAACTGGCTAAAACGCAAAGGGAGTATTTTTTAAGAGAGCAGTTGAAAGCCATTCAGCGGGAACTTGGTGAATTGGATGAGAAAAGTAGTGAAATCAACGAATTAAGGCGTCGGATTGAAATGCTTAACCTTCCTGCAGAAGTTCGAGAAGAAGCCGAGAAAGAGCTGGAACGGCTCTCCCGAGTTCCGGTGGCTTCTTTTGAATATCCGGTGATCAGGAATTATCTGGACTGGATTGTAGAGTTACCTTGGAACCAGGACACTGAAGACGTTCTGGATATTGAACTGGCAAAGAAAGTTCTCGATGAAGACCACTATGATCTGGAAAAAGTGAAAGAACGAATCCTGGAGTATCTGGCGGTTTGCCAGCTCAAGAAAGACCTTAAAGGACCAATTCTCTGCTTTGTGGGTCCACCCGGGGTGGGAAAAACGTCTCTGGGGAAGTCGATTGCTCGTTCACTCCGTAGAAAGTTTGTGCGTATTTCTCTTGGTGGTATAAGGGATGAAGCTGAAATTCGGGGACATCGACGTACCTATGTAGGAGCCATGCCTGGAAGGATTATTCAGGGAATTCGCAAGGCGAAAAGCAAAAATCCGGTGTTTATGCTGGATGAGATTGATAAACTGGGTCTTGATTTCCGGGGTGATCCGGCTGCCGCTCTTCTTGAGGTTCTGGATCCAGAGCAGAATTCGAGTTTTGTGGATCACTATCTTGGAGTACCATTTGACCTTTCTCGGGTTCTGTTTATCGCTACTGCCAATGTTGTTGATACCATTCCCCCAGCTCTTCTTGATCGGATGGAAGTCATTTCTATCCCTGGGTATACGGATCAGGATAAAATTATCATTGCCAGGCAATATCTCCTACCCAAGCAGTGCCGAGAAAATGGAATCCAGCTTGAAGACGTCGTGATCGAAGATGAAATGATTCGAAAGATCATCCGGGAGTATACTCGAGAAGCAGGGATCAGGAATCTGGAACGGAATATCGCTGCTATTTGTCGCAAAGTGGCGAAATATCTTGTTTCTGGGAAAAAGGCACCTTTATCCATCAACGAAGTAACGCTCCGGGAATTTCTGGGACCCCGCCGTTTTTATGAGGAAATTACTGCGGGACGAGATCGGGTGGGGGTGGCAACGGGTCTGGCTTGGACTGAGACCGGGGGAGAAATACTTTTTGTCGAAACGGCGGTATTACCTGGAAAAGGGAACTTGATTCTTACCGGAAATATGGGAGAGATTATGCAGGAGTCGGCGAAAATTGCTCTTTCCTGTGTGCGGGAACGAGCACAAGATTGGGATATTTCTCCAGAATTTCACGAAAAACATGATATTCATGTTCATGTGCCGGCTGGCGCCATCCCGAAGGACGGCCCTTCGGCTGGAATAACCATTGCCACATCGATTGTTTCTTCTCTCTCCAAAATACCAGCGCGACATGACATTGCTATGACTGGAGAAATTACTCTGACGGGAAGAGTCCTCCCGGTGGGGGGGATTAAAGAAAAGGTTTTGGCTGCATATCGGGTGGGGGTGTACCGAATTATTCTACCCAGAGAGAATCAAAAGGATCTGTCAGAGTTACCGGCTGAAATACAGGATAAAATCGAAGTTTTTTTGGTTGACAATTTGGATGAGGCGTTAGAGATTACTTTAAGAAGGAGTCATAAACGGAAGAGGAGAGTTGCAAAATCGTGTTGAAGGGGGAGAGAACCGGTGGAACAAGACCAGCTTGAGTTCTTGAAAGCCTTAATTACCACACCCAGTCCTTCGGGTTTTGAAGAACAGGTGCAGGAGTTGTTCTTGCAACGGGTGAAAGGTCATGTCGACGCCTCTTATAAGGATGTTCATGGAAATGCTTTTGGGGTTATTAATCCCTCCTTAACGCTCAGAGTAATGCTTGCAGGACATTGTGACGAAATTGGATTTATGGTTGAGTATGTGAATGAACAAGGGTATATCTATTTTTCCACTGTAGGGGGAGTTGATCCTCATATCACCCCTGGTTCCCGGGTGGTCATTCATACTATGGATGGTCCAGTTGCCGGAGTAATCGGGAAAAAACCGATTCATCTTATTGAAGAAAAGGAAAGGCAAAAGGTGGCAAAAATTGAAGAGCAGTGGGTTGACATTGGGGCTGTGAGCCGGGAGGAAGCTCTGAAGAGAGTTCATGTTGGGGATCCGATTACTTTTGACGTCGGTTTTCAACCACTTTTGGGGAATCGGATTGCTGGTAAGGGTTTTGATGACAAGGTGGGAACCTTTGTGGTTGCCGAAGTTTTACGAAGAGTGAACAAGGAAAAACTTCGGTGTGCCCTTTATGGAGTCAGTACTGTTCAAGAAGAACTGGGTCTACGGGGAGCGAGAACCAGTGCTTTTGGCGTTGCTCCTCATATTGGGATTGCAATTGATGTAACTTTTGCTTCAGATTGTCCGGATGTTGATAAACGAAGGGTGGGAGAAATTGGTTTAGGTAAAGGACCGGTGATTGCCCGCGGTCCGAACGTCAATCCCAAGATTTTTAAAAGATTGGTTGAGGTCGCTCAGAACCATCAGATTCCCTATCAGATTCAAGCTGAATCCAGAGCTACTGGTACCGATGCCAATGCGATCCAGATTACCCGTGACGGGGTAGTTACGGGACTTTTGGGTATTCCGAACCGGTATATGCATACCCCGGTTGAGATTGTGGACCTCGCTGATCTTGATAGTGCCGTTCAGTTACTGGTGTTGTTTCTGGAGAGTATCGAAGGCGATGAAGAGTGGATTCCCTAACGAGTTGGAGTGGAGACGGGATCCGGTCACTGGAGTGTGGGTAATCATTGCTCCACAAAGGTCCCATCGACCGTACGACTTTGAAGTCAAATCAGAACGGGGTCAGAGTTATCCCTGTGTTTTTTGTGAGGGTATGGAATCCTGCACTCCAGACGAAGTATTCTGTCTCAGAAATGAGAATGGAAAATGGCAGGTTCGAGTTTTCCCCAATAAGTTTCCTGCTTTAGGGACACAAGAAAAGTTCTGCTGGGAAAAAGAGGGTTTGTTTTACGAGAGAATGGGTGGTTTTGGGGTGCATGAGGTCATCGTGGAAACCCCAGAACATTACCTGTCTTTTATCGATTTTCCTGTGGAGCAGCTGGAACGGGTGGTGTACGCTTATCGGGAACGAATGAAATTCTGGGAGCAAGAAAAACACTTACGCTACTGTCTCATCTTTAAGAATCAAGGGATGCAGGCTGGGGCTTCGATGTTCCATCCTCATTCTCAGCTCATCGCTACCCCTGTAATCCCAAAGCGAGTCGAAGAAGAACTTACTGTGGCTCGTGATTTTTACGCTCGTGAGCGGCGGTGTATTTTTTGTGCTCTTCTGGAAGAAGAGTTGAAAAGGGAAAAGCGCCTGGTTTTGAAAAATGGATACTTTTTGGCTCTGGTACCCTATGCGGCTCGTTTTTCCTATGAGGTCTGGATTTTACCCCTTGAGCATTGCGCTTACTTTACCGAGATGGAGCGACTTTCCTCTTTTGCAGAAATACTCAAACTGGTTTTGCAGGCATTGGCGGAAGCCCTGGGGAAACCCGTTTTTAATTTTGTTCTTCACGTGGCTCCTTATCCTCGTGACTCGGCGGATGAGGATTGCCGATGGGTCTACCACTGGCATTTAGAGATTATACCCTTTCCAGTTCATATGGCCGGTTTCGAGTGGGGGACCGGTTTCTATATTAACCCGCTGGTACCTGAAAAAGCGGCGTCGATATTGCGAAAACTGATTGATACCAAAGTGGGTGAGCGTTGTGGCCGCCATTAAGTATGCGATGATTCTTGCGGGAGGGAAGGGAGATCGCCTCAGTGTTCTTTCTGTGGAAAGAGCCAAAGCTGCAGTTCCTTTTGGAGGATGTTATCGACTCATTGATTTTCCTCTCAGTAACTGTGTGAATTCGGGAATCTACGACATTGGAATTCTTACTCAGTATCAACCTCGTTCGCTCATTGAGCATATCGGAGTGGGACGGCCCTGGGACTTAGATCGCAAAAGAGGTGGGGTTGAGCTTTTGCAGCCCTATTTGAGTCGTACGGTAGGTGGATGGTACCGGGGTACGGGGGATGCATTGTATCAAAATATGAATATCATCCTTCGTAAAAAGGTTTCTCATCTTCTGGTTCTCTCTGGCGACCATGCGTACCTCATGGATTATAATCCACTATTCACCTACCACCTGGATCATGATGCGGATGTGACGCTCGTGGTTACCAGAGTCCAGAAGGAGGAAGCGTCACGATTTGGGATTGTGGAGGTGGATGAGCAAAACAACATCATTCGTTTTGATGAAAAGCCATCCATACCCTGGAGTGACGTGGTCTTCATGGGTATCTATGTTTTTCGAACCGAGTTCCTTTTGCAGAAGTTGACTGAAAATGCCCGGGAAGGGAAGTTTGACTTGGTCCAGAATGTCATTCAGGAGAGTATTGGTAGGGTCAAAATGAAGGCATATTTTTATACTGGTTCTTGGTTTGACGTCGGTACGGTGAAGGCTTACTGGGAAGCCAATATGCATCTCTTATTGCCTCTTCCGTCTTTTAATCTCTATGACCCTGACTGGGTCATCTATACCAATCGCCCTCCCTATCCACCGACGAGAATTTGCCCAAGATCGCTGGTGCAATCGAGTATAATTGGAGAAGGGGCATTCATCAAAGGTTATGTTTTGCATTCGGTGCTCTTTCCAGGTGTGGTGGTGGAAGAGGGTGCCCAGGTGATTGATTCCATCGTTTTTAACAATGCAGTGATAAAAAAGAAAGCTCGAGTGATACAGAGTATTCTGGATAAAAACGTGATTGTAGGGGAAGAAGCTGTACTCGGATATGGGGAGGACATGACGCCAAACCTGGTTCGCCCTGAACTCTTGAGTTGGGGAATCAATCTGGTTGGCAAAGGTAGTCATATCCCTCCTTCCTGTATCATACACCGTAACTGTCTTGTGGGTATCGGGGTGAGCGAGGAACGTTTCGGGGGTTTAAGGGAAATACGAAGTGGTTCGGTCATAGTTTGAGGTTCTGAACGTTAGGGGGTTTTAACTTTGCTTTTGGGAATTTTGCTTATGATTTTGACTCTTTACGGGCTTTTGTTGTTCTGGATAGTGAACGAGAAGTTGAAGGAAGTCAGTGTTTTAGTTCGAGAAGTGGGGAAAAAGTTGGAAGAGGTGGAAAAGAAACTGTTTTCATTGCTCGAATCTGGGAATGAAGGGGGGGAGCATGTAAGTAGGGGAACCATAGAAGAGCGTTTTTCTTTTCGCCTTTTGCAAAGAGAGAAGAAGGAAGAAGAGAAAGGAGAATGAGAATGAACTGGAAAAAGAGTTTGATTCCTCTTTTGATTTTGCTGTTGGGATTTACTGCTTTGGCTCTTGCTCAGGAACAACCCGATCCTTCTGGTGCTTCGAGCGCGAACGCAACTCAAGCTATTGTCGCGCAGGTCAATGGAGAACCGATTTACTTGAGTGAGTTGGAAGAAATCTGGAATAGCCTTCCTGAGTCCTATCGTGTTCAATTTCCGGGAGGTATGAAAGACTTACTGGAGCAACTGATACGACAAGCTCTGATTGTTCAGGAAGCAAAGAAGAATAATTTAGAAAACGATCCCGTGGTATTGAAAAGGTTAGAAAGCATCAAGAAACAGGTTCTGGTGAGTGAATTCATTAAAAGAGAGATTTTGGAGAAAGTCGCAGTCAGTGATGAGGAAGTGGAAAAGGAGTACAATGCGAATCCTACTCTGTACACAGAACCTGAACAGGTTAAAGTCAGCCACATTATGGTTAGCACCAAGGAGAAGGCCCAGGAGGTTTTGGAAGAATTGAAGGGTGGTAAACCATTTGAAGAAGTAGCTAAGAGCAAGTCGGAATCTCCTGATTCGGTTAGTGGTGGTGCGATGGGATACGTGAAAAGGGGAGACCTTGATCCAGAAATTGAGAAGGTGGTTTTTGATTTAGCTCCAGGGAATTTCAGCGATGTTGTAGAAACCGGTTACGGATTTCATATTTTCCTGGTGAGTGAACACTTGCAGCCCCGTTTAAAAGAGCTCGGTGAAGTCAAAGAAGAAATTATCACCCGTTTGACACCCCAAAAACAGCAGGAAGCGTTTGATAAGCTTATTGAAGGATTGAAAAATAAGTCAGAAATTGCCATAATAGAGGAAAACTTACCGAAAGCGGAATCAGGAGAAAATAACGGGGAATCCCAGCAATGAGAGAAGAGCTCCAGAGGCTGATAAGGTTTCCCAGTCGAGGGGAGTACCTTGAAATTCGTTTGGAGAGGAAATCGTTTACTTTCATTCGTCTCCAGAACGGGCTTTTAGAAAAAGTAAGACAGGGTATAGAAGAAGGAGGATATGTCCGGGTCTTGAATCCACATACCGGATGGTGGTTTACAACTTTTAGTGGGTGGAAAAACCTGAAGGAGAGAGTGGAGGAAGCCCTCCACTCCTCCTCGCTTCTGCCCCGAAGTGATGGAGGAGTGGTGCGAGGAGAACCAATTAGTGATGTAGTCACCATTTCGGTGAAAGATGATTTCCGTTTCAAGCCACTGAAAGATAAGGTCAATCTCCTTCTCTATTATGCTCGCATTGTGAAAGAAGCGTCTCCACTCCTTGTTAGTTTCACGGTGGAATATAAAGATGAGTGGAGAGAATTGTATATAGCCAATTCTGATGGTTCGGTGATATCGGTGGAGAGTCCTGATATCAATTTAAGGTTTGTAGCGGTGGCCAAGAAGAACGACACGATTGAGATGTACCAGAATGGGGTGGCTGAAAAAGGTGGTTTCGAAGTGGTACAGGGAAAAGAAGAAATGGTACAAGGAGTGGCGCAGAAAGCGTTAGACCTTCTTGAAGCTCCTCCTTTTGAGGGGGGTGTGCGTGATGTTGTTCTGGATCCGGTACTTGCTGGAGTTTTCGTTCACGAAGCCTTTGGGCATTTAAGCGAAGCCGATTTTCTGAGTCGGAATGAACGGTTGCAAAAAATGATGGTCCTAGGAAAGGAAATCGCTTCCCCAATTTTGAGTGTCTTTGATGATGGCGGTATTCCGGGCTTGCGTGGTTCCTCGAAGTATGACGACGAGGGAATGCGGACCCAACGAACTTATCTCATCAAAGATGGACTCCTGACAGGTCGATTGCATTCTCGAGAAACGGCATATCTCATGAAAGAAAAGCCCACCGGTAACGCCCGGACGATTTCCTATAAGTTTGCACCGATTGTCAGGATGAGTAATACGGCTATCGAAGAAGGCAAGACCGAGAGGGAAGATTTGTTTCGGGATATCGACGATGGTCTGTATGCTGTAGAATATATCGGGGGTAATACAGCGCTGGAGCTTTTTACTTTTTCAGCAGCCTATGGATATCGTATCGAAAAAGGTAAAATAGGAGAAATGGTTAAAGATGTGGTTTTGAGCGGAAACCTCTTCCATACCTTAAAGCAAATTGACGCTGTAGCTTCTGATTTTCGCTGGACCCAGATAGGAGGTTGTGGAAAGGGGGCTCAAACTGGTCTTCCCACACCAACGGGGAGTCCTCATGTGCGATTGAGGGAAATTTTAGTGGGAGGGCATAAACATGTTTGAGGCAGTGAGGTTGTTAAGGAAAAATGGACTTCAAGGTGACTTGTTTGTGCGTGCAGTTCACGAGAAGGGCGTTGAGTACGAAGGAGGGGTATTCAAAGGGTATAGGGTAGAGGAAACCACCGGCTATGGTCTAAGAGTTATTCGCCAGGATGGTAAAATAGGCTTTTACGCTTCCAATTGTCCCATGGAGGGAGAGAAATTTTTTGAGAGAGCCCTAGAAATGAGCGAGTTTGGGGAGGGTGCGCGGTTTGAGATTCCTTCTTACCCCTCGGTTCTAGAATGGAAAAATTTTGTCGATCCGAGGGTGGAAAACATCGGTGTTCGGGACATGGTTGAACTTGCCAACTATATTGTAGCGCAGATTCGAGAGGAATATCCCGAAGTTCTTGTAAACCTTGAAATTACCGCTGGGGAGGAAGAGCGTTCACTGTATAACCATCATGAGGAAAAACTGAGTTTTGCCAGAACTTTCTTTCAGGTCGCTGTGGTGGTGAATCGTACCGCCGAGGATGATATTTTGGAGATTTATGCCGAGCGGGGTTGGGGTAACCGGGATGTGGATGTTGAGGGCCTTCTGCAAGAATTGAAACAGAAGATTGAGTACTCCAGAAGGCTTTATGCAGTCCGAAGCGGGAAATATCCAGTCATATTTACACCTCAAGGGGCTTTGGTGCTTTTGTATCCCCTTTTTTACGGATTGAATGGAAAAAACATTGTTTTTGGACGATCGCTTCTGGGGGATAAGTTTGGCAAGGTCATTTTTTCCTCTCTCTTTTCTCTTCTGGAGACGCCTCATGAACCATGGAGCATGGGAACTTGTCCTTTCGATGATGAAGGAGTCGTAACGCAGAAAGAAAAATATATCATAGACAACGGTAAGTTAGAAAACGGGTTTTTTGATTTGTGGAGCGCTGCTCGTCTTAAGAAGACGCCATGTGGAAATGGATTCAGAGTTTCGTACCAGGATCTTCCAGAGCCTGGCTTTGGAACTCTAAGGGTTAAGAATGGTTTGAGGGATAGAGAAACGCTAGTGGAGGAGTTGGAAGAAGGACTGATCGTCGATAGTGTATTGGGCTTGGGGCAAAGTAACATTGCTTCGGGTTCCTTTTCCTGTGGAGTACAACTGGGGTTTTATGTAAAGGGTGGCGAGATTCAAGGGCGAGTCAAAGATGTGATGATCAGTGGTAATGTGTACCGTGCTCTGCAGGACATAAAAGAGCTGTCTCGGGATGATCGCTGGGTTTACGGAAAGATGCGTCTACCCTACATCTTGGTAGAACCGATAGAGATTGAAGCGTAGGAAGGTGAAAAATAGTGTTTGAGACGCTGGGTAAGCTCTCCGAATTGCCGAAAAAAGAGGAGAATATTCTTCAATTTTGGAAGGAAAACGCTATTTTTGAGAGGAGTGTCAAAGCAAGAGAGGGTTCCCCTTCCTTTATTTTTTATGAAGGTCCTCCGACCACCAATGGTTACCCACATGCTGGCCATGTCATTGGAAGGAGTATCAAAGATCTGGTGCCTCGGTACAAAACGATGTGTGGCTATTACGTTCCTCGTCGAGCAGGGTGGGACACCCATGGACTTCCGGTAGAACTTGAGGTAGAAAAAGAACTGGGAATTTCGGGAAAGAAAGATATTGAAGCGTACGGGGTAGAAAATTTTAACGCAAAATGTAAGGAAAGTGTCTTCAAGTATATTCGGGCATGGGAACGCTTGACCGAGCGGCTGGGTATATGGATGGACCTCGAACATCCCTATATTACCTGTAGCAACGACTACATCGAGACAGTTTGGTGGATGTTAAAATCTCTGTGGGAAAAAGATTTGCTCTATCAGGGATATAAAGTGTTGCCTTATTGTGCTCGCTGTGGGACTTCGTTGTCGAGCCACGAAGTGGCTCTGGGCTACAGGGAGACCGATGACCCGGCAATTTATGTGAAGTTTCGAATAAAAGGTGAAGCCAAGCGGTTTTTCTTGGTTTGGACTACCACTCCCTGGACTCTGGTGGCGAATGTCGCCTTAGCTGTTGGGGAGCACATTGAATATTTGGAAATAGAAGATAAGCGAAGCAAAGAGCGTTTCATTTTAGCTAAGGCACGGGTTCCGGTTTTGTTTGATGAGGATGATTACACCGTGGTCCGAACATATCGAGGGGAAGAACTGTTGGGCATGGAGTATGAACCACTCATGCCATTTTTGTTGGCTGAAAATGGATATCGAGTCTTTTCCGGAGAATTTGTGACTGTGGAAGAAGGAACCGGGGTTGTCCATATCGCGCCAGCTTTTGGTGAGGACGATATGCAGATGGCCCAGAAATATGGTCTCTCGGTTCTCCATCCAGTGGGAAGTGATGGGCGGTATGATGAGCGTGTCACTCCCTGGAAAGGAATGTGGGTGAAAGATGCGGATCCGCTGATCATCAGGTATCTCTCCGAAGAGGGGAAGCTCTTTCTTCAGGAGACCCACCATCACTCATACCCCTTTTGCTGGCGATGTGATACGCCTTTGCTCTATTATGCAAAGGGAAGCTGGTTTATCCGTACCACGGCCTTTAAGGAAGCCCTTTTAGAGAATAATCGTCGAATTTACTGGTATCCAGGACATATCCGTGATGGTCGTTTTGGGGATTTTCTGGAAAATGTGGTTGACTGGGCACTCTCTCGCGAGCGGTACTGGGGAACACCGCTCAACATTTGGGAGTGCGCACAGTGTGGTCGGCGGGAAGCCATTGGCTCCATCGAGGAGCTGAAAATGCGAGCTCTGGAAAACATCGACGAAATCGAGCTTCACCGTCCGTATGTGGACCGGATCACCATGGAATGTACTTCCTGTGGGGGAATCATGCGAAGAGTTTCCGAGGTGATTGACTGCTGGTTTGATTCTGGAGCCATGTTTGCGGCACAACTCCACTATCCTTTTGAACACCGGGAGAACTTTTTCAAAAATTTCCCAGCCGATTTCATTTGTGAAGCCATCGACCAGACCAGAGGATGGTTTTACAGTTTGCACGTTCTGGCTACCATCCTTTTCGAAAGCCCTGCTTATCGAAATTGTCTGGTCACCGAACTGGGTCTTGATGAAAAAGGACAGAAGATGAGTAAACACGTTGGTAACGTGGTGAATCCCTGGGATCTCATCGAGCATTACGGGGCGGATGTGTTGCGGTGGTACGTGTTCTCTGTTTCTCCTCCCTGGGTACCCAAGCGTTTTGGCCAGGTTACCTTAGGGGAGGTGTACGGGAAATTTTTTGACACCTTATGGAATGTGAGCAATTTCTTCATTCTCTACGCCAATATCGATCACTTTACGCCCACCTTGAATCTTTCCTTTGCCGAACGGCATCTTTTTGACCGATGGCTTCTTTCCCGTTTTCATCAACTGGTGAGGGATGTTCGAAATTTTTTGGATGATTTTGAGATTTCAAAGGCTGCCAAAGTTGTTGAGTATTTTGTGATTGAAGAATTGAGTAATTGGTACATTCGCCGTTCTCGCCGACGCTTCTGGAAATCAGCATGGGACGAAGAGAAGAAAAGTGCCTATGAGACGCTTTACCAAGTTCTAGTAGGGCTTTCCAAATTGTGTGCTCCGTTTATCCCCTTTGTTTCTGAAATCCTGTACGGAGTTTTGGTCAAACCATTCCACTATGGAAAAGAGAGCGTGCATCTTGAAGAGTACCCTGAGCCGGACGAACATCAAATCGATGCAGTGTTACTCCGAGCGATGGAATTAGCCCGCAAACTGGCTGCTCTGGGACGAGCTGTTCGGAGCAAGGCGAACATTAAGTTACGGCAACCCCTAAAGAAGGCCATTCTAGTGGTGCCAAGGGAAGAGGAACGGGAGCTTGTCTTACCCCTGGCAGAGTTCATTCAGGAAGAATTAAATGTCAAAGAGCTGGAGTGGGTGACCCATCTTCCGGAAAGTATCGACATTGAGCTAAAACCTCGTTTTGCTCTTTTGGGTCCTCGTTATGGAAAAAAGGTGAAAGAAATCGCCCGGCTTTTGGGTACATGTGACCAAGAGAAAAGCAGAACTCTTTTAGAGGAAGGACACTTGACAGTCGCTCTGAATGGGGAGGAAATGGTCTTTGATAAGGAGGAAGTGGACATTATCCTCCGATCGAAAGAAGGTTTCTCGATTGAAAGCGAAGAGGGATATGCAGTGATCCTCGATATCAAGCTCAATCGGGAGCTCGAGGAAGAGGGAATCATACGAGATTTTATTCATACCGTTCAAATGATGCGTAAAGAAAGTGGTTTCGAGGTTGAGGACCGGGTTGAACTCTATTTGCTTGCCGGTACCGACCCGGAATTCAAGGATATCCTTATGAAATATCAACCTCTGGTCCAGAATGAGGTCCTGGCGGAAGCAATCATTTTTCAGGAAATGGCAACATGGTCAGGTATTGAACAGGTGAAGGACTTTCAGCTGGACGGCAAGCGAATCATCTTTGCTTTAAGGAGGCGGTCATGAGGGTAAAGGGACGGAAAATTATTTTTGGGACTGTTCTGATAATCGTTTTTTTCTGTGGGGGAACTTTTTTTGCCTGGGGAGCAACGTACCATGTAGTGCAACCAGGGGAGAATCCCTGGATCATTGCTCGTCGTTATCAGGTTCCACTCTCAAAGCTCCTTCAGATGAATGGCCTGTCGAAAGAGAGCGTTTTACAACCAGGAATGAAAATTCTGGTAAATCAGGATGAGGAAAATCCTTCGAGTCAAAGCTTTAGTGGATACTATGAGGTTAAGAAGGGCGACACACTTTGGAGTATTGCGCGAAAATTGAACACCTCGGTACGGGCGATTATGGAAGTCAACGGTCTGGAGGAAAATGCTGTCCTCCAAATAGGGCAGAAAATTCTTTTGCCTACTGCCTTGACTGCCCCTATGCAACAAAACGAAACTTCGACGACCATCGTCCACATTGTCAAACAGGGAGAATCACTGTGGTTGATTTCTCGTTTCTATGGTGTCGGCATCAAGTCAATCATGGATGCCAATGGGTTGAATGAACACAGTGTCCTACAGGTGGGAATGAAGCTCGCCATACCGGGAATTGCGGTAAGCAGGGTTACCTCAAGTACTCCAGAAGTTTCAAGGGGGAGCGCTACGCAGTATGCAACATATTGCATTCAACCAGGTGACACCCTCTGGGTACTCGCCCGTCGGTTCCAGGTTTCGGTGAGCACTTTGGCAGAGGCCAATGGTCTTACCGAAAAGAGTATTTTAAGGGTTGGTCAAACCATCAAAATTCCCTCTTCGGACGGGCGGGTGTTGGCTTCTGGTTCTGCGGAGAACTATGAGATCTACCGTATTCAACCAGGAGACACACTCTGGAGCCTTTCCCGCCGTTTCCGCATTGCGGTTGATGTTTTGGCAAAGGCCAATGGTCTTAACCAAAAGAGTGTGCTCCGGGTTGGTCAGGCAATTAAAATCCCATCATCGCTACCACGGCAGTATGTAAAGGTTGATGGGCAGGGAAATTTTCTATGGCCGGTTCGAGGAAGAATTTCCTCTACGTTTGGACCGAGGGGTAGGAGCTTCCACAATGGGGTTGATATTATTGCTCCATCGGGAACCCTGATCCGGGCTGCTCAGAGTGGTGTGGTGTCTTTCAGCGGGACGATGCGGGGATATGGACGTATTGTGATTGTTGACCACCCTGGAGGGTGGCAAACCGTTTATGCTCATAACTCGGTAAATTTGGTTACCAGGGGGCAAAGGGTGAATCAGGGGGATCCGATTGCCAAAGTGGGCCGGACTGGAAATGCCACCACTGCTCATCTTCATTTTGAGGTAAGAAGGAATGGGAAATGTATGGATCCTCTGCAATTTTTGAGAAAATAAGATATGGAAAGAAACGAAGCCTGGGAGTTTCTAAGACGACATCTGCGTGCCCCCAATCTCGTGAAACACAGCTTGGCTTGCGAAGCGATTATGCGAGCCTTGGCTTTGTTTTTTGGTGAAAACGAAAAGGAATGGGGTCTCGCTGGCCTTCTCCACGACATTGATTACGAAGAGACAAAGGATCATCCAGAACAGCATGGCCTTCTTGGAGCACAGTACTTAGAGGAAGCTGGTTTTCCTTTTTGCATTGTCAGTGCCGTTCGTTCTCACAACGAAATGACTGGATTTAAGCCCCAGTTAAAAATGGAGATTGCGCTCTTTGCCGTTGACCCAGCGAGCGGTTTTATCGTGGCTTGTGCTTTGGTTCACAGAGAACGTAAGTTAGGAAAGCTTGACCTTCCTTTTTTGCTTTCTCGTTTTAAGGAAAAGAGTTTTGCCCGAGGAGCTTCAAGGGACCAAATCAAGGCATGTACGCAGCTTGAGCTTCCCTTGGAGGATTTCCTCAGTATTTCTCTGCAAGCCATGCAAAAGATTGCCCAGGACCTAGGGTTATAGTTTGCTCGCTTTTTGACGATTATTGACAAAATCAGCAGAAGCCTTTATAATCTCTTTGAAATGTCAAAGAAGGTAAAAAAGTAAAAAAGGGGGTTGCATGAATAATGGTTATTCCACGATGGAATCCATGGAAAGAATTGGCTGAGTTTCAGGAAGGCGTTATTCGAGCTCTGGAGGATAAATTTCCTTTTGGAGAGGAAAAGAGGGAATCGGGAGAATGGCTTCCACGAGTCGATGTGGTGGAAATGGAAAAGGAAATCGTGCTCTATTTTGATCTACCGGGGATAGACCAGAAAGAAGTTGAGGTGACTATTTCTGAAGATCGTCTAACGGTAAGTGGAGAACGAAAACCTGGAGAAACTCAGGGAAGTTTTTTGAGACGGGAACGAACTTTTGGTCCTTTTCGTCGCTCCTTTTCTCTGAGAATGCCTATTGACGTTGAGCGGGTTGTTGCTGCTTACAAAAATGGTGTTTTGGAGATTCATTTGCCGAAGTTTGAAGAAGGGAAAGTAAGAAAGATTCTTGTTCAGGAAGGGTAGAGGAAGAAAGGGGTGGGGTCTTCCACCCCTTTGGGGCGGTGGTAAGATATGGAATTTAAAGATTATTATCAGATCCTCGGAGTGGGACGTAACGCCACTGAGCAGGAGATCAAGCGAGCATACCGCAAGTTGGCACGTCGGTATCATCCGGATCTCAACCCGGGAAACAAAGAGGCGGAGCAAAAATTCAAGGAGATAAACGAGGCCTATGAAGTACTCAGCGACCCGGAGAAAAAACGGCGTTACGATGAACTCGGAGCGGCCTGGAGCAGTTATGGACGAGAAAATACCGAAGAATTCTGGCGGGATTTTTACCGAAAATATGGTGCTGGTGCGTCGAACCAGTACACCACGTATGAATCTGGTTTTGATCTTGGTGGCTTTAGTGATTTCTTTAAAGCTTTTTTTGGAGATCTCTGGCAGGGGACTTCCCGTCGCACAACTTCTCACTTTAGTTTCTCCCAGGAGCCTGAGAGAAAGACCTCTCGAAAGGGTTCTGTCGAAGTGAACGCGGAGGTGGAAATTTCTCTTGAGGAGAGTTTTCGAGGAACTACCCGCAGTATTCGGATCGAATACGGGGAGATTTGTTCTCGGTGTGGTGGTACGGGCAAAACTGGTGTTCAGGAGGTCTGTCGAGCTTGCGAAGGGAGTGGCGTGCAGAAACGTTCCAAGGTCGTCAGCGTCAACATCCCTCCCGGAGTGAGTGATAATATGCGCCTGCGTATTCCGGGAATGGTTGGTGGGAAAGACGTTTATCTTTTAGTACGGGTGAAACCGCATGCATTCTTTGGTCGGGATGGGGATAACCTTACTTTGGAAGTTCCTGTAACCGTGACTGAAGCAGCTCTGGGTACTGAGATTGAAATTCCGACTCTCGGGGGGAGGATTAAAATGCGTGTCCCACCTGAAACGCAGAATGGCACGGTTTTCCGTTTAAAAGGACTGGGTTTCCCGAAACTGAAAGGAGAGGGTAGAGGAGATTTGTTGGTTAAGGTTCAGGTGGTCATTCCTAAGGGATTGACAGAAAGAGAAAAAAGACTTTTGGAAGAGTTTTCAATGCTTCGGAAGGAAAACCCTCGCCAGCATCTTTTGAGTGCTTGAAGAGGTGTATGGTATGGAAAGTAAAAAAGAGTACTTTACCATCAGGATGGTTTCTGAAATGACGAAAATCCACCCGCAGACTCTACGTTATTATGAAAAAGCTGGACTTTTAAAGCCTGAGCGTGGTAAAGGTGGTATGCGATTGTATAAACGGGAAGACATAGAGACGGTGATCAAAATTAAGACTTTGACGCAAGACATGGGAGTCAACCTGGCGGGGGTGGAAGTGATTTTTAAATTGACTGAGCAACTCGAGGCACTTCGAGTGGAAAATAGGGCTCTTTTACATCAGGAGGAGAAAAAAGATGAAATTTGAACAATTTACCGAAAAAGCCAAGGAGGCTGTCTCTCTGGCTCAGGATATTATCATAGAGTACCATCATAACCAGCTGGATGTGGAACATTTGCTTTTGGCTCTTTTGCGTCAACCGGAGGGTCTGGCTTCTCAGATTCTGAGTCGCTGTGGGGTGAGTCCTGATGTGGTCAAAGGAGAGCTGGAAAAAGCCCTAAAGCGATTTCCTCAAGTCTACTATCAGGGGACGCAGGAAATCCAGATTTATCTTACTCCTCGGGCAAAGTCAGTCCTGGATGGTGCTGAAGAGGAAGCCAAGAGGCTAAAAGATACCTATGTTGGAGTGGAGCACCTTTTTATTGCCATTGTGCGGGAAGAAGATGGAGCAAGTTATCGGATTTTACGTTCGTTTGGTATCGATGTGGAGAAAGTGTACCGGGCTCTACAAGAAATCCGGGGACAGAGGAGAGTCGATGATCCTTACGCTGAAGGAAAATACATGGCTCTGGAGAAGTACGGAAGGGATCTCACTAAGATTGCCAGGGAAGGGAAACTTGACCCGGTCATTGGGCGGGATACAGAAATTCGAAGGGTCATTCAGATTCTGAGCCGCCGGACCAAAAATAATCCGGTACTTATTGGGGATCCCGGGGTTGGTAAAACAGCTATTGTTGAGGGTCTGGCACAGAGGATTGTTCAGGGTGAGGTGCCGGAAAATTTGAAAAACAAGAAGCTTGTGGCTCTGGATATGGGAGCAATTTTGGCGGGTGCCAAATTTCGAGGAGAGTTCGAGGAGCGATTGAAGGCGGTCTTGGAGGAGGTACAGAAATCCGCAGGACAGGTCATTCTCTTTATCGATGAGTTGCATACTGTGGTTGGTGCCGGGGCAGCTGAGGGAGCTATTGATGCAGCGAACCTTCTGAAGCCAGCTTTGGCTCGGGGGGAACTGCGCTGTATTGGTGCGACCACCCTTGATGAGTACCGGAAGTATATTGAGAAGGACCCGGCTTTGGAAAGGCGGTTTCAACCGGTTTTTGTGAATGAACCGACCGTTCAGGAGACACAGGAAATTTTGCATGGCTTACGGGATAAGTATGAAGCACATCACCGGGTGAAAATTAGCGATGAAGCGATTCAGGCAGCCTGTGAATTATCGAGTAAATATATTACAGATCGTTTTCTTCCCGACAAGGCTATCGATCTCATGGACGAGGCGGCCAGCAAGAAACGGATGGAAGTGGAGAGCGTTCCTCTTGAGCTTCGGGAGATGGAAAGAAGGCTTCAGGAGTTAGCCAAGGAAGGAATGGCTGCGGTCCAGGCCCAGCAATATGAAAAAGCAGCACTGCTTCGCGATGAAGCGGAAACCCTGCAAAAGAAATATCAGGAAGAAAAAGAGCAATGGATGCGTCAGAGAAAAATCAGCGAAGTGGTAACTGGGGAAGACATCGCCGAGGTTGTCTCTCACTGGACGGGTATTCCAGTTACGAAGCTTTTGGGAGAGGAGAGGGAGAAACTCCTCCGCATGGAGGAAGAACTCCATCGTCGACTCATCAACCAGGAGGAGGCAGTTCACGCCGTTTCGGAAGCCATTCGTCGTTCTCGAGCCGGTATTGGTGAAGGTAAGCGGCCCATTGGTTCGTTTCTTTTCTTAGGCCCGACCGGGGTAGGCAAAACGGAGCTTGCCAAATCTCTGGCTGAATTCCTTTTTGGTGACGAGGATGCCATTTTGCGGATTGATATGTCAGAGTACATGGAGAAACACTCTGTGTCTCGTCTCATCGGCGCGCCCCCCGGATACGTAGGATATGAGGAGGGAGGGCAGTTGACCGAAGTAGTGCGAAGAAGGCCGTATCAGGTAATTCTGTTCGATGAAATTGAAAAAGCGCATCCCGATGTTTTCAACATCCTGCTTCAGGTTCTGGATGACGGTCGTCTGACAGACGGGCAGGGGCGAACGGTGGACTTTAAAAATACCGTTATCATTATGACTTCAAATCTTGGGAGTCGTTATTTCCGTGGCGTTACGCCTCAGGATAAGGAGGAGGTTGAAAGGGCAAAAAGAAAAGTTTTAGAAGAAGTCCAGCTTCATCTCAAGCCAGAGTTTATTAACCGGATTGATGAAATTATCGTTTTCCTTCCTCTGGGTCAAGAAGAGATTAAAAAGATTGTCGACCTTTTCGTCGCACGCTTACGAAACAGATTAAACGAGCAGCGCATGGACATTGTCCTGAGTGAAGAGGTGAGGGAGTATCTAGCAGAAAGAGGGTATGACCCCGATTTTGGTGCACGGCCTTTGAAAAGGCTCATTCAGCGAGAAATTGAAAGCCCGCTTTCCGGAGAACTCATTAAAGGAACTTTCCA
Source organism: Atribacterota bacterium (assembly GCA_039638595.1). Lineage (NCBI taxonomy): Bacteria > Pseudomonadati > Atribacterota > Atribacteria > Atribacterales > Candidatus Caldatribacteriaceae > Candidatus Profundicultor > Candidatus Profundicultor thermophilus. The sequence continues at coordinate 36,758 of JBDIWM010000004.1, read as the reverse complement.
GGCAGGAGATTGCATCGAGGTATACTTTGAAGGAGAAAAAATCGCCTTTCGTCGGGTAGTGAGGGAAGAATCTCCTATCCGTTAATAAAACTGTTTAATTTATTCCGGGCTTCTTCGTTGAGTTACTGGGATCGATGGTTTATAATACTTGTAAAAATATATCTTTTGGGAGGAGATGGGTAATGTTTCAAGCAGTCACCGAAGAAAGCATTTCTCCCCAGCAAGAAGAAGCCCTGGAAAGGATTTTTCGAGAGTATGCAGGAAAAAAGGGAGCGCTTATTCAGGTTTTGCACGCTGTTCAGAATGTTTTAGGTTACCTTCCGCGGGCGACATTGAAGAGAGTAGCTCAAGTTCTGGATATTCCCCTCAGCGAAATATACGGGGTGGTTACCTTTTATCATTTTTTCTCCATGAAGCCGCGGGGTAAACACGTGATTCAGGTCTGCTTAGGAACGGCCTGCTATGTTCGGGGAGGACAGGCCATACTGGACAGGTTGAGGAAAGATCTTGAGGTGGATATTGGTTCGATTACAAGCGATGGCCTGTATTCTCTCGAGGTCATGCGATGTGCTGGAGCTTGTGGGTTGGCACCGGTGGTAAGGATTGACAACGATGTCCATAAAAGGGTGAGTCCTTCACAGATTATGGACATTGTGAAGAGTTACGCCTGACATGAAGGAGCTTGCGCTCCACCTTTTGGATTTAGTAGAGAATTCCGTCCGGGCTCGGGCCAGTAAGATTGTACTTTCTATCGTTGAACGGATTTCAGAAAACCTTTTGGAAATCATCGTTCAGGACAATGGGGAAGGAATGGATGAAAAAACGCTGCAAAAAATTCAGGATCCCTTTTTTTCGGGACAAAAAAAGAAGGTGGGGCTGGGAGTGCCGCTTTTTGCTCAGGTTGTGGAGCAGTGCGGGGGAAAGATAGAAATATCTTCCAAACAGGGTCAGGGGACCTTGGTGAAGGCAATAGTGCCACGAACCCACATTGATCTGCCTCCTTTAGGGAATATTCCCGAAACCATGGCACTTCTTATTGTATCTCATCCCGAGATTGAATGGGATTTGCAACATCTGGTTGATGGGCGGGGGTGGTCTTTTAACAGTAAAGAATTGGTATCGGGAATGGATGAGAATGAAGTGCGTTTGATGTACCCCCATCTGAGGGAGTGGTTTCAAAGTCAAGAAGATCAATTACGGGAGGGAACTTCTCATGAGAATTGAAAGCATTGAAGATTTGAAAAAAATTAGAGAAGAAGCCAAGAAAAAAGCAATGCTTCGGGAAGGGCAGTCTGAGTATAAGGTCACGGTGTATATGGGTACCTGTGGAATTGCCGCAGGTGCTCGACAGGTTATGGCAGCGCTTCTCGATGAGATTGCCAAAAGAAACCTGGCCAATGTCTTGGTAACCCAGGCCGGCTGTATTGGGCTCTGCGATCGGGAACCTCTGGTAGGAATAGAGAAGGGTGATGAAAAAGTTCTCTATGGTGATTTGACTGCTGAGAAGGTTCGTCAGATTGTAGCGTCGCACCTGGTTAACGGACAAATTGTTGGCGACTGGGTGGTCCACGCAGAGAGACGGTCATAGTAGGGGGGTGGGGTCATGGCTGAAATAGAAAGGAGTCAGATTTTACTCTGTGCCGGCGCTGCCTGTATTTCTTCTGGAGCTTTAAAAGTTAAAGAAGCTCTGGAACGAGAAATACAGAAGCACGGACTTGAGTCTGAAATCCGTTTGATAGAGACTGGTTGCGTAGGTCCCTGTAACCTTGGACCACTGGCCATTATCTATCCCGAGGGTGTATTTTATCAGAAGTTGACACCTGAAGATGCATCTACCGTAGTTGAGGAACACCTTTTGAAAGGGAGGGTGGTTGAGCGCCTGCTATACCAACCTCCTACTGAGGAGCGGAAGAAGTTTTTACGGGAAATCCCTTTCTTTGAGAAACAGGTGAAGATTGCACTCCGCAACAGCGGCTTTATTGATCCCCTGAATATCGAGGATTACATTGCCCGAGATGGGTATATGGCTCTGGCTAAGGTCCTCACCGAGATGACCCCAGAAGAGGTTATCGAGGAAATTAAGAGGTCAGGCTTACGGGGTCGGGGAGGAGCCGGGTTCCCGACTGGTCTTAAGTGGGAATTTACCCGCCGTTCCGAGGGGATGGAAAAATTCGTAATTTGTAACGCTGATGAGGGTGATCCAGGTGCGTTTATGGACCGGAGCATTCTGGAGGGGGATCCACATTCAGTTCTGGAAGCAATGGCTATTGCTGGATATGCTATTGGTGCAAAACAAGGATATATCTATGTACGCGCTGAATACCCCCTGGCAGTGGAACGATTGCATCATGCCATCGAGCAAGCGCGGGAGTACGGTCTTCTGGGTAAAAATATCATGGGTTTGGGTTTTGATTTCGATATCGAAATTCGCATTGGAGCAGGAGCTTTTGTCTGTGGAGAAGAAACTGCGCTCATTGCTTCCATAGAAGGGAAACGTGGTATGCCTCGCCCCAAACCTCCTTTTCCTGCCCAGAGTGGTCTTTGGGAAAAGCCAACGGTGATTAATAATGTTGAAACATACGCCAACATTCCCCCCGTTATTTTGCACGGTGCAGAGTGGTTCAGTAGCATTGGAACTGAAAAGAGCAAGGGAACCAAAGTGTTTGCCCTGGCAGGTGATGTGAACAATACCGGTCTTGTAGAAGTGCCGATGGGTATCAGTTTAGGGGAGATCATCTATGACCTGGGCGGAGGAGTCCGGGGTGGGAAACGGCTGAAAGCAGTTCAAATCGGTGGTCCCTCTGGAGGGTGCATCCCGATCCAGTACCTGAATGTAAAGATTGATTATGATTCACTCAAGGAACTTGGAGCCATCATGGGTTCGGGTGGTCTCATTGTAATGGATGAGGACACCTGCATGGTGGACCTTGCCCGTTTCTTTTTGGAGTTTGTTCAGGATGAATCTTGTGGAAAGTGTACCCCCTGTCGTATTGGTACTAAAAGAATGCTGGAGATTTTGAATCGTATTGTGACTGGTGAGGGCAAGGAAGGTGATATTGAGCTTCTGGAAGACCTGGCCAAACAGATTAAAGCCAGTGCGCTTTGTGGTTTAGGGCAAACTGCACCAAACCCGGTTTTGAGTACTTTGCGTTATTTCCGTGAGGAGTATGAAGCGCACATTCGGGAACAGAAGTGCCCGGCGGTGGTTTGTCGAGCGATGTTCCAGGCTCCTTGCCAGCATGCCTGTCCTTTGGGTATTGATATTCCAGCATATGTTTCTTTAGTCAAGAACGGTGATTATATTGGGGCTCTCCGGGTTATTAGGGAAGATAACCCTCTCCCATCTGTGTGTGGTCGAGTGTGTCACCGGCCCTGCGAGAGCAAATGTCGAAGAGGACAACTGGATGAACCGGTGGCAATTGATGATATTAAGCGCTTTGTGGCTGACTATGCGCGACGGAACAAAATTGCCCTCCCGATAGTGATGGAGAGAAAGCGTGATGAGTCAGTAGCTGTAGTTGGTTCTGGTCCTGCTGGCTTGACCTGTGCTTACTATTTGGCCCGGTTCGGATACTCGGTAACTGTTTTTGAAGCACTTCCGGTAGCTGGGGGGATGCTTGCGGCTGGTATTCCTGCATATCGTCTGCCTCGAGAAGCTCTGGAATACGATCTGAAACAGATTCAAGCTATGGGTGTGAAGATTGAGTGTAACAAGGCCTTAGGTCGTGATTTTACCCTTGCAGAGCTTCAAGAGAAGTTTGACGCGGTATTTCTGGGTATTGGTGCATGGAAGAGTTTACCACTTGGTATTCCTGGAGAGAACTTGGAAGGTGTCATTCCAGCGCTTGAATTTTTACGACACATTAACTTAGGTGGAACCATCAATGTACCTCGAAAGGCGGTAGTCGTGGGTGGGGGGAACGCCGCTATGGATGCAGCAAGAACCCTTCTTCGTATGGGGGCTCTTGAAGTGAATGTGGTGTATCGCCGTACAAGAGGTGAAATGCCAGCGATTCCTGAAGAAATCGACGACGCCGAAAAAGAAGGAATTATTTTCCACTTCCTGATGGCACCTCTTGAAGTGGTGGGAGAAGATGGCAAAGTAAAGGGTTTACGTTTACAGCGCATGCGTTTAGGAGAATTTGACCGAAGTGGAAGGCGGAAACCTATTCCCATCGAGGGAGGAGAGTTATTCTTAGAGTGTGACATGGTTGCGGTGGCCATTGGGCAAAAACCAGATTTGGAGGGATTTGCACAGGGGTTGCAATTGGATTATCAGGGAAATATTGCTGTAAGTCCTTATACTCTGGCTTCTTCGCTCCCGAAAGTGTTTGCTGGAGGAGATGCCATTGGTGGAGAGGCGACCGTGGTTTATGCGATGTCTCTGGGGAAGAAGGCTGCTTTTAGCATTCACCAGTATCTCCGAGCACAAAAACAGGAGGAGTTAGGAACCGTGATTCAGCCGGAGCAACCCCGAATCATTGAGGAACCGCCAGTCGTTAAAGAAATGCCTCGGGTGCAGGTTTCTGAGGTTCCAGTTCGTGAGCGAATTTGTAATTTCTCTGAAGTGAAGATTTGTTTGAGTGAAGATGATGTTCGGTACGAAGCTGAGCGTTGTCTGCGATGTGATCTAGAGAAAATTCTCAAGAAACAGGAGGAGCCTGTCCTTGTTGAGGAGGGAACTGAATGATGGAAGAGAATTTATATCGGGATATCGAAGAAATTATAGAGAAATATAAAGGAGAAGCGACGCCTCTGCTCAGTATTTTGCAGGAAGTGCAGGAAAAGTTTCACTACCTTCCGCGGAATGTTTTGGGGTACATCGCAAAGAAAATGGACATTCCTTCAAGTACGGTGTATGGAGTAGCAACATTTTACTCGTTTCTTGAGACCAATCCAGTAGGAGAGTATGTCATCAGAGTGTGTAAGAGTACCCCCTGCCATGTTCAAGGGGCCTTCAATGTGTTACAGGTACTCAAGCGAGAATTGGGCCTCAAGGAGGGCGAGACCAGTAAAGACGGAAAGTTTACCTTAGAAGTGACGAGTTGCCTGGGAGTGTGCGGTGTTGCGCCGGCGATGATGATTAACGATGTCACGTATGGTAATCTGAACGATGAGAGAGTGAGAGAGATTTTAGCTCTCTACAGACGGTGAGGGGGTTATACCATGTTTTATCGTGCCCATGTATTAGTAGAGATGACCAGCTCTTCGGTCGCTTTTGGAGCGGCCCAAGTAAAGGAAGCATTCGAAAAGGAAATCGAGAAAGCGGGTTTAGGAAAAGAGGTCAAGGTTCTGGAAACTGGGAGTTTCGGAGCCGCCTTACCTTCTCCTTTTGTGGTGATTTATCCGGACAACGTGGTGTACGCGCCATTGCGGGTGCAGGATGTTCGTCGGGTGGTCGAAGAGCACCTCTTAAAGGGGAGAATTGTCAAAGATCTCATGGTCTGTGGGGGAATGGAAAGCGGTACAACTGAGTTCGTATGCCCGTTCCCTTTGGCTAAGGAAACTCGAGTGGTGTTGCGAAACAGTGGTCTTATTGATCCCCTAAACATCGAGGATTACATTGCCCGAGATGGGTATATGGCTCTGGCTAAGGTCCTCACCGAGATGACCCCGGAAGAGGTTATTGAGGTGGTCAAGCGATCGAATCTCCTGGGTCGAGGTGGTGCTGGGTTCCCTACTGGTCTTAAGTGGGAATTTACATATAAGGCGGAAGGGAAAGAAAAATACGTGGTGTGTAATGCCGATGAGGGAGAACCGGGTACGTTTAAGGATCGATTGATTCTGGAGGGGGATCCACATTCAATTCTTGAAGCGATGGCCATTGCTGGATACAGCGTAGGAGCTCGGGAAGGATACATTTATGTGAGGGCTGAGTATCCCCAAAGTATCCGGCATTTGGAAGAAGCAATCAGGCAGGCGGAAGAGTACGGTTTTCTGGGAGAAAACATTTTAGGAAGCCAGTTTTCCTTCCGGGTGAAGATTCGCAAAGGAGCTGGCGCCTATGTTTGTGGTGAGGAGACAGCTCTTCTTGAGTCCATCGAAGGAAAGCGAGGAGAACCCCGAGTAAAGCCTCCCTACCCACCCCAAAAAGGTCTCTGGGGGAAGCCGACGGTTATTGATAACGTTGAAACTCTGGCTAACATCCCTCCCATCATTGTGCGAGGACCGGAGTGGTTCAAAAGTATTGGAACTCCTACCTGTCCGGGTACTAAGGTCTTCACCCTTACTGGGAATGTCAACAATCTGGGATTGATTGAAGTACCTATGGGTATTACATTGCGAGAACTGGTATTTGAAATTGGAGGCGGTGTGCGGGGTGGTCATGGCTTAAAACTGGTTCAGACTGGGGGTCCCTCTGGTGGAACTATGACTCCGGATCTCCTCGATGTGCCGATGACCTTCGATACGCTTCCCAAGTACAACTCTGCTCTTGGTTCTGGGGCACTGACGGTGATTGACGATACCCACTGTATTGTGGATGTGGTGAAGAGTTTCGGAGAATTCTTCCTGCATGAATCTTGTGGGAAATGTACCCCTTGCCGTATTGGCAATAAGCGCATTGTGGAAATTCTGGAAAAAATTAGCGAAGGCAAAGGGACAGTCGGTCATTTAGAAGAACTCCGACACCTTGGAAGAAATATGAAAATGACCGCGTTCTGTGGTTTGGGACAGGCTGCGCCCAATCCACTGTTGCGGTGTCTGGAATTTTTCCGGGAAGAATTTGAAGTTCATGTGAAAGAGAAGTTTTGTCCAGCGGGGGTTTGCCAGTTGAAGTCTTCCCGGCGGACAGTTCGTTAGAGACGTTTCTTGAAAAAGTTAGCTAAGGAGTGAGGGAAAATGGCTAAGACACTAAAAGAAATGGAAAAGGTGCAGGAAAAAGCGAGATTAGTCACGATTTATCTTGATGGGAAGGAAGCGAGGGTTCCCGAAGGAATTACGATTCTTGAAGCCTGCCGAATGGAAGGTTTTCATGTACCAACACTCTGCTATATGGAAGGATTGAGCCCTTGGGGGGGGTGTCGGATCTGTGTGGTGGAGGTAGAGGGTCAGCCAAACCTGGTGGCTTCCTGTGTTACCCCGGTCAGAGAAGGCATGAAAATCAGATTGTCTTCGAAAGCAGTTCGAGAGGCTAGAAAGACGAACCTTGAGCTTTTGCTCTCCAATCACCCCCTTGATTGTCAGCTGTGTGACCGGAATGGATTCTGTGAATTGCAGGAATTGGCGTACGAGCTTGGTGTGCGCGAAATCCGTTTCCAAGGAGAGCGCAAAATCTATGATGTGGATTTGAGCAGCCCCTCGGTGAAAAGAGATGCCAACCGATGTATTCTTTGTGGTCGATGTGTGAGAACCTGTCGAGAAGTTCAGAGTGTATGTGCTATCGATTTTGCTGAAAGGGGTTTTGATACCTTTATCAGCCCTTCCCTTGGTCTTCCTTTGGGGGAAAGTGTCTGTATTAACTGTGGTCAATGCATCCTGGCCTGCCCAACCGGGGCACTATCGGAAGTGAGTCACGTGGAGATGGTCTGGGATGCCATTGAAGATCCCAGTAAATTTGTGGTTTTGCAAACCGCTCCCGCGGTTCGAGTCAGCATTGGCGAGCCTTTTGGTCTTCCTGCAGGAACCATTACCACCGGGAAAATGGTAGCTGCCTTCCGTCGTTTAGGATTTGATCGGGTTTTTGACACAAACTTTACTGCCGACTTAACGATTATTGAGGAGGGTCATGAATTCATTGGTCGGGTGAAAAAAGGTGGCAAATTGCCCTTGATCACCTCCTGTAGCCCAGGGTGGATTAAGTTTATGGAACACTTTTATCCGGAATTGATGGAGCATGTTTCCACTTGTAAATCACCACAACAAATGTTCGGAGCAGTAACCAAGACTTACTATGCTCAAAAGATAGGGATTGACCCCAAAGATATGGTGGTGGTTTCCATCATGCCGTGCACAGCAAAGAAGTTTGAATGTCAGCGGGATGAGATGTGTGCCAGTGGTTATCAGGATGTGGATTTCTCGCTGACTACTCGAGAGGCAGCCAGGATGTTGAAGGAAAAAGGAATTCGACTGGAAGAGATGCCGGAAGAGGATTTCGATGATCCGCTGGGGATTTCCACTGGTGCGGCAGCTGTTTTTGGTGCTACAGGTGGGGTCATGGAAGCAGCCTTGCGGTCTGTTTACGAAATCTTAACCGGGAAAACCTTGGAGAAACTCGATTTTTACCAGGTGCGTGGTCTTGACGGTGTGAAAGAAGCTTCTCTGGAGATTAACGGGATGGAAGTGAATGTTGCGGTAGCCCATGGTCTGGGGAATGCCCGTCGGCTTCTTGACCAGGTTAAAGCTGGTCAAAGCAAATACCATTTTATTGAAATTATGGCCTGTCCAGGTGGTTGTATTGGTGGTGGTGGACAACCCATTCCCACGGATCTTGAAATCAGAATGAAAAGGATAGCAGCAATTTATGAAGTCGATAAAAATCTTCCGATGCGGAAATCGCACGAAAATCCGGCGATCAAAAAGCTGTATGAAGAGTTTTTGGGTGAACCGAACGGTGAGAAGGCCCATCACCTCCTGCACACTCATTATGTACTTCGCGAGAAAATGTAAGTAAGAGGAGTGCCCCCCTTCCAAGGAAGGGGGGCTTTGGACTATGAAAAAAACGCAGTTTTTTTTGGCCGTTGATCCGGGAAAAGAAAAAGTAGGTATGGCGGTTCTTTCTGAAGAAGGAAAAATAAAGTGGATGGGGATTGTGAGTGTTACCGGTTTCCAGCGGGAAATTGAAGGGCTTCGGTCTCGATTTTCTTTCCAAAAAGCGGTGCTGGGGGCAAGTACTGGTAAAGAACGGATTATTAAAATCCTCCAAGAATTGGGTTTGGAAATAATGCTCGTGGACGAACGGTATAGTTCTGAAGAAGCTCGAGAACTTTACTTTAAGGAGTCTTTTCCTTCTTTTTGGAGAAAAATTCTACCACTTTCTTTCCTGTTTCCCCGTCGTCCGTATGACGATTGGCAAGCGGTGGTTATTGGTCGAAGGTACCTGAAAAATCAGGGGGATACAGCGCTTGAGTAGCGAGAGGGATTGGAAAAGTATAGCTCAGGAGATTATTTCTTTGGCTCGTGGGGCTATTGAGTATTATCTTAAGACGGGCGATTATCTTTCTGTGCCGTCTTCTCTTTCTCCAACGCTTTTGAGCATGAAGAGTGGTGTATTTGTCTCTCTCAAGAAAGGAAAATCGCTTCGTGGGTGTATTGGTACGTTTCTCCCTCAAAGGGAAAATTTGGCTCAGGAAATTATCTATAACGCTGTGAGTGCTGCGTTTTCTGACCCCCGCTTTCCACCGGTGCAACATTCAGAGTTGCCGGAAATCACCATTTCGGTCGATGTGCTTTCTCCCCTGGAATTGGTACACGATACGAGATCGCTTGATCCTCGGAAATATGGGGTGCTCGTGGAAAGTGGTTGGAAAAGAGGATTGCTTCTGCCGGACCTTGAGGGGGTTGATACGGTGGAGGAACAGCTCCGCATTGCGACGGGGAAAGCCGGGATCAGGCCTCGCGAACCGGTAATCATATACCGTTTTACAGTGGAACGATTCACGGAAGAAAAGAGTGGATAGCGGTGCGAAAAGCCAGATTTTGGGAAAGGATTGAAAAAACGAACCAAGTTCAGTGTCTGCTTTGTCCCCATCACTGTCTTCTTGCGGAAGACCAGGTTGGAATTTGCCGGGTACGGCAAAATCAGGGTGGAATTCTCTATGCTCAGACTTACGGGAAAATTGCTGCGCTAGCCTTGGACCCAGTGGAGAAGAAACCACTTTATCATTTCTATCCTGGTTCCAATATTCTCTCCATAGGGAGTGTGGGGTGCAATCTGCGCTGTATCTTCTGCCAGAACTGGCATATTTCTCAAGCGAGTTTTCAAGATTTTCCTTTACAGGATGTGTCTGGGGAAGAACTCGTGGGAATGGCCATAAATAAAGGTTCTGTGGGCATTGCCTATACCTATAATGAGCCGCTCGTTTCCTGGGAGTTCGTTTATGACACCGCTTTTTTGGCTCGGGAGAAAAAAATCAAAAATGTTCTGGTAACCAATGGGTACATTGAAAAAGAACCCCTCCAGGAACTCTTGCCTCTTATTGATGCTGCTAATATTGATTTGAAGTCTATGGATGAAATATTCTATCAGCGTTACTGTGGAGGAAAACTTTCTGTGGTGCTTTCGACCATTGAAATGGCTTTTCATGCCGGTGTGCATGTGGAAATCACCAATCTCCTTGTTCCGTCTTTGAATGATCAGCTGGAACTGGTAGAGAGGCTGGTGGACTGGATTGCCCGGCTCTCTCCTTCTATTCCTCTTCATTTTTCCCGTTGTTTTCCGGCATACCGTTTCGATTCCCCTCCTACTTCGCTCTCGGTGCTGGAAAGGGCCTTTGCGGTGGCTAAAAGAAAGCTTCATTTCGTATATTTAGGGAATGTTCATGATACCGAAAGGAGTTCTACTTTTTGCCCCTCCTGTGGAAGGCTTTTGGTCAAGCGAAGTGGTTACCAAGTAAACGTTGTCGGCTTAAAGGGGAAACGTTGTCAATTTTGTCAGACCAGCCTTTATTTTTGCAATTGAAAAAGAGAACGATTATTTATTTTTTTGTTTTTTTAGCGTTTTTCCTGGTCACGGCTTTTTTTTATCGCTCTGCAGGGATGACTATGGATCATTATACCTTTTTTGGCCTTGATACCATAATTGAGGTTACTCTTCCTCACCGGTATTCTTCCTTAAAAAAGGATATTGAACGTACCATCACCCATTTTGATTACCTCTGGAACCGGTTTTCTCCGGAAAGCGTAGTATGGAAGATAAACCATACGAAATCCTGTGAGGTGGATGCCGATACGTTGGATATTTTGGAGAAAGCCGTACGACTTTCTCGGGATACAGGGGGTTTTTTTTGTCCTTTGATTGCTCCAATTCTTGACCTGTGGGGGTTCTCTGGCAGTCCTCGGGTTCCAGAAAAAGAGGAGGTACAAGAAGTGGTACAGGAAATTGTAAAGAGTGATCTTATTATTGAAGGGCAAAGAGTTTCTCTACGGGGCAAGGGCCAACTGGATCTTGGAGGGATTGCCAAAGGGTATGTGGTGGATACCCTGATTTCGCTGTTAAAAGGTAAAGGGGTACCTAAGGCGCTGATTAATGCTGGGGGGCAAGTCTTCGGTTTTGGTGCGGAGTGGAAGGTGGGTATCTTTAACCCAGTTACCGGTAAGTTAGCAGGATATATTATAATTGAAAATGGATCAGTTTCCACGTCGGGTGATTATTTTCGATTTTTTGAACGAGGTGGGGTTCGGTATCATCACGTGATCAATCCTTTCACTGGTTATCCGGAAGATGACTTTCGAAGTGTTACCGTTGTTGCACCAAGTGGAGTTTTAGCGGATGTGCTTTCCACGGCCATCTTGGCTGGTGGTCATGAGGCTCTTTTGCTGGTGCAGGAGCAATTTGGAGATGTGGCTGTTCTCACCATTGATGCAAAAGGAGAATTATTCGCTTTGGGAAGTATGAAAAAGAACTTTGTTTCCCTGTCCGAAGAAGAGGTGCAACCTTGAAGTTCAAGAAGACTGTTTTTCTCGTGGTTTTAGTGGCAATCGGTTTCCAGGTACTCCTTTTTGCTTTGCGGAAACCAGATGAGGGTTTAGGGGGAAGACTGCGGGGGATTGCAGTACCATTCTATCGGGGTGGTGTATTTCTGGGAAAAATGGTTGAAAGAAGAATGGCTGAGTTAAGAGATAAGAGGCGGTTGATCGAAGAGAATGAGCGATTAAGGGAAGAACTGGGGGTTTTCTCGAGTGAAAATGCGCTTTTGCGAGGAGAGTTGGAAAAGTTGCGCATGGAAATAGAGGCCAGCAGACTCGAAAAGGAGGTTGGTTTTGAAGTAGTCCCTGCCCAGGTTATTGGAAGAGACCCTTATGATTGGTTGGGGAAAGCAGTAATCGATCGGGGAGAAAAGGATGGGGTTGCAAAAGGTATGATAGTGGTGACATACCAGGGGATGGTTGGCAAAATTGAAGCAGTCTATGATTCATATTCGGTGGTTCGACTTCTTTTAAGCCCCTTTTTGGCCGTAGGGGTTCTGGTACAGCGAACAAAGGATCTGGGAGTTGCTGTTGGCGATGGTAATGGTCTCTGTGTTATTAAGTATATCTACCGCGCTTCCAGCTTGCAGAGAGGTGACCTGGTGGTCACTTCAGGTTTAGGTCCTGGAACTCCCCGGGGAATTGTGGTGGGCAGAATAGTGGAAGTGAGGGAAGAAGAGGGAAGCTTGTTTAAGGAAGCAATCCTGCAACCAAGTTGTGATTTTTCAATTTTAGATCGGGTGCTGGTGATTAAAAGTGCCGCATGAAGAGACAGAAAATTTTCGATTTTTTTATCCTCATTTTTTTCTTCTTTTTGTTGCACAATTTATGATATACGTTTTTTTGGCTCGTTTTTCTCCAGCCTTTCTTCGTTTAAACCTGTTTTTCTCTCTGGCGGTGTTCCTGGTTTGGGTTCGCGGAAATCCCTGGTGGGGAATGGTAGCATTTTCGGGGCTGGGTGTGGTTATGGATTTTTTTTCTTTTGCACCTTTTGGTTATTTCTTTTTTTTGACGGGTGTCATACTGCTTCTTGTTACCCTCTGGAGACACATTTTTGCCGAAACCCCAACATCGCTTTTTTCTCTTTTTGTGCTTGCTCCTTTTGTAGAACTTCTCGTTGAAGAGTCTGTTTCCATGTATGTGCGAGGACTCTATGTGCCTTTCTGGGAACTCATTCTGATCAAAACCCTGAGTATTCCCACCAATGCATTCTTTTTTTTGTTCTGGTGCTGGGGGGAGGGGAACCGCAATGTGGGATAAGGAAAGTGCAGAGAGGATATATCATCGCATTGGAATTTTAGGATGGGTTTCATTTGTGCTCCTCATGGTTCTCTTTGTACGACTCTGGTATCTGAGTGTTTTGCAGGGAGACTGGTACAGAGAACGTTCGGAGCGAAACTGGATTAGAGTGATTCCTCTGCAGGCGCTTCGGGGAAATGTTTACGACTGTAACGGAAAAATTCTGGCGGAAGACCTCCCTCGCTTCCGGCTCGTGCTTCTGGAAGGGAGCATGCAAATCGACGAAGCCAGGAACAAGGTGGAGAAAGTTCTACAGCGAAAACTTGCTTCAGAATTTCGGGAAATCGCTCCTGGAGAAATTATCCTCCTGGAAAATTTGTCTCTGGAAGAAGTTATTAAAATTGAGGAAGCTCAGGAAGAGCTTCCCGGGGTAATGGTAGAAAGCTATCCCCATCGATTCTATCCTGTTTCTCAGGTGTTTTCTCACGTTGTGGGATATGTAGGAAAGATAACTTCTGAAGAGTTTAAATCTCTGGGACCCTTGGGATATGAAGTGTGGGACAGAGTTGGTAAAGGAGGGATAGAATTATTTTACGAAGATTTGTTGCGGGGGAGAAAAGGTTATCGTCGAGTCGAGGTTGATGCTTTGGGTCAGGTGAGAAAGGTTCTCGCTAACCATCCTGCCAGGTTTGAGAATTCTATCGTTTTAACTCTAGATCGGGATTTTCAGGAATACTGTTACAAGTTACTGGGCAATCATCGAGGGGCGATCATTGTTGGTAAACCTTTGACTGGTGAGATTCTTGTTTTGGTCAGCAAGCCTGGTTTTAATCCCAACGACCTTGTAGAAGGACTGAGCACCGAGAAATGGACAGAGCTCGCTCAGGACGAAGCAAGACCCTTTACGAATCGCGCCATACAGGCGACATACGCTCCGGGTTCCATTTTTAAATTGCTCGTGGCCATTGCTGGCTTAGAAGAGGGAGTTATTTCTGCTCAGACCACTTTTTTCTGTCCGGGATTTCTGGAGTATAGTGGTAAACATTATTATTGCTGGAATCGGGCTGGTCATGGAACAGTCAACGTAGAAAAGGCAATTGCTCATTCCTGTAATGTTTTTTTCTACAATCTGGCTCTGAAGCTGGGTCCAGAAAAAATAGTCAGTTATGCTCAGAAGTTTGGTTTGGGGGTGAAGACTGATTTTGACCTGCCCGGTATCAAAGAGGGATTTCTTCCAACCCCAAATTGGAAAAGACAAACCAAAAGGGAAATCTGGTATCCGGGAGACACACTGAATCTTTCTATAGGTCAGGGATATCTCTTGGTGACTCCTTTTGAAATCTATCGCCTGTTATGTGGTATTGCTACAAGGGGTAAGATATATAAGCCACATCTCCTCAAGGGGATTCTGGACGGTAAGGGTAAATTGATCAGAGAACAGAAGGCCGTTCTCGAACGGGAAATTAAAATAAAGGAAAGTACCTGGAATCTCCTTGTGAATGGGATGAAAAGAGTGGTTACCCAGGGTACCGGATATGCTTGTCGGGATATTCCGGTGAAACTCGCAGCCAAAACTGGTACAGCCCAAAATCCTCATGGGAAGGACCATTCGTGGTTTGGAGGATTTTTTCCGGCGGAAGACCCTGAAGTTGTTTTTTTGGTGTTTGTTGAAAATGGAGGAGATGGAAGTGGAGAGGCAGCTCGTATGGCGAGAGACCTGATTCATTGGTTTCTGGAAAAAAGAGGTGTTGAGCGTGGGAGAAGATAGAATTTTGGTTGTGGTTGTGGTTGCGCTTTGTCTTTTGGGTATTTTGGCGGTATACAGCGTGGATCCCGTACGGACGGAGGGATGGGGAACGAGGAGTTTCTTCGGACGACAGATTATCTGGAATATTGTTGGCTGGTCTATTTTTTTGTTTTTTGCCTTTCTTGACTACCGTCTTCTTGCCAGAGGCGGTTGGCTATTTTACCTGCTTATGTGCCTTTCTTTGGTAGGAGTGCTCCTTTTTGGCACGGGTGATGAAACTGGTGCTCGAAGGTGGCTTTTTTCTCAGTCTGTACAACCTGCTGAGTTTGCAAAGTTATTTCTGATTCTTTTCCTTGGCTTTTACATGAGTGAAAGCAAGGAGGATTTTGACTCTTATCCTTTATTGCTGAAAAGTGGTGTGCTCTCTATTGTGCCCGTGGCCCTGGTGTTTGTGGAACCGGATCTTGGGACTTCCATGGTGCTTCTCGTAACTTGGTTGGGGGCTCTTTTTGTCTGTGGTTTTGGTGGGAAAAAAATGGGGATTGTATTGGGAGGGTTAGCGGCTTTGGGTTCATCAGGGTGGTTATTTTTGAAGGAGTATCAAAAGAGAAGGGTCATGGCTTTTTTGAATCCTTGGAAAGATCCCTTGGGGAGTGGTTATAACGTTCTCCAGTCACAGATTGCCATCGGTGCTGGGGGTTTAACTGGTCAGGGATGGCTTTCGGGGAAACAGAGTCAACTCCGCTTTCTTCCTGCCCGGCATACCGACTTTATTTTTGCTTCTTTTTGCGAACAAACAGGTTTTCTAGGGGGAGCCCTTATTCTTCTTCTTATGGGGGTACTCGTTTGGTTGTCAATGAGGATTGCACGCAATGCTCTGGATTTGGAAGGAAAAGTTTTTGCTGCACTTACTGGTTTGGTTTTTGGCTTTCAGTTTTTTGTCAATGCAGGAATGAATATGGGCGTTATGCCAGTTACAGGCATCCCTCTTCCTTTTGTTAGTTACGGGGGGAGCGCACTCCTTGTGAATCTGATTATGGTGGGGTTGTTATATAATATTGCCAATTCGAAAAGGAGAGAGGTTGAAAAACGGAAATTTGGACACTCTGATCAATAGCCGGGAAATTTATTCTGTGGTAAAACCTGGAAGGTACATCGGAAGAGAAATCAACGCGGTGGTGAAGTTAGGGCCGATTCGGCTATCAGTGGCATTGGCTTTTCCTGATACGTATGAAATTGGAATGTCCCATGTGGGAATGAAAATTCTCTATCATCTTTTAAATCTCCTTCCTGGAATTCGAGCCGAAAGGGTTTTTGCTCCCTGGCCGGACATGGGTGCGTTGATGCGTCGCAAAAACATCCCTCTTTACTCTCTGGAGAGCAAATTACCGATTGTTTCTTTCGACCTTTTGGGTTTCAGTTTGCAGCATGAGCTGAATTACACCAATGTTCTCTATATGCTAGATTTAGCTGGTATTCCTCTCTACGCCTGGGAGCGAGACGAACGTTTCCCTCTGGTAATGGGAGGCGGACCGTGTGTTTTTAATCCGGAACCGGTGGCACCATTTTTTGACTTTTTTTTCTTGGGAGAAGCCGAAGAGGGTTTGTTGGAGATTGTGGACGTGCTTGTGGCTACAAAGGGCAGGAAAAAAGAAGAGGTTCTTGCTCAGTTGGCAAAAATTGAAGGAGTGTATGTGCCGTCTCTTTTTTCACCCCGGTTTCTAGGACAAGCGTTACAGGAAAGTGATTCTCACCAAATGGTACAGAGACGTTGGGTTAAAGACCTTGATAGCGCTCCGTACCCTACTGCGATTGTGGTTCCGTATGTAAGCATTGTTCATGACCGCATTCCGGTGGAGATTGCTCGAGGCTGTACCCGAGGTTGTCGTTTCTGTCAGGCGGGGGTGATTTATCGGCCCCATCGAGAACGCTCTCCGGAGAAGGTTCGGGACCTTACCATGTCTTTAGTGAAAAATACAGGATATGAGGAAGTATCGCTCGTTTCTTTGAGCAGTACCGATTATAGCCAGATTGAAGTACTCATCAGAGATTTGTCACTTATGCTTTTACCGTTGCGGGTCAATATCTCGCTTCCTTCTTTGCGGATGAATACCTTTTCAGTGGAACTTGCCAAGAGTCTGCAGCGGGTGAGGAAAAGTGGATTAACATTTGCTCCCGAAGCCGGGACAGAGCGGTTACGGCGGGTGATTAACAAAAATTTGACTGACCAGGAAATTCTTTTGACTATGGAGAAGGTTTTTTCTTCCGGCTGGCAGGATGTAAAGTTGTACTTTATGATTGGTCTCCCCGAAGAAAAAGAAGAAGATGTGGATGGTATCGTCAGGTTGGTTAAGGAAATTCTAACAGTGGGAAAGAAAAACCAAAAACAGATTGCTGTGCACCTGAGTATTGCGGCATTCATTCCCAAACCTCATACTCCTTTTCAGTGGGTTCCTCAGGAGAGGCGGGAACGTCTGGAAGAAAAAATGCGTACGCTTTCTGCACAGTTACGGAATCTGGGGAAAAGAGTCCGTTTTAACTGGTCGAGCTTTGAAACGAGTTCCATCGAAGCACTGTTAGCAAGAGGTGATCGACGGTTGAGTAAGGTTATTGAACGAGTGTACCGGAGTGGGGGCGTTATGGAGGGCTGGACGGAATTCTTTTCTTTCGAAAGATGGCTTATGGCACTGAAAAAAGAGGGTCTTTCTCTGGATGAATACATTTATCAAGTATTTCCTTTTGCTACATCGTTTCCCTGGGATTTTATTGACTGTGGTGTGAGTAGGGAATTTTTATGGAATGAATATGAAAAGGCGAAGAGAGCGCAATATACTCCTTTCTGCCAGGATGGGGTTGATTGCTCTCGCTGTGGGGTCTGTTTATCGTGATCCAGTTTCGTTACCGAATAAAGCAGAGAAAAATGAGTCCTTTTCATCTTATTTCCCAGCTGGATATCGCCCGGTTGTGGGATCGAACCCTAAGGAGGTCCGGGATTCCGATTCTTTATTCGCAGGGGTTTAACCCTCGGCCTCTCATTTCTTTTGGTCCGGCAACGCCTCTAGGTGTGGAGAGTAGGGCAGAGTATCTGGAGATATTCTTGGGGGAAGAGATTTCCTGTCTCCGATTGCAGGAGGAACTGAATCGGTACCTTCCCGAGGAATTACGTGTCGAGGAAGTAATCATGCTTGAGCAACCGAGACTTTCTCTGACGCAGGAAATAAAAGGTATCGTTTACGCATTTTCTTTATACGGAGTTTCTTCCTGGGATCGTGTTTTACTTCCCGAAGGTATAGAAATACAAAATGTGTATCAAAAGGAACATTCTCTCTGGGTATGGTTCCTCTTTCAGGATACAAAAGTTTTTTTTAGCCCTTTGAAATTTTCCTCGTTCTTGGAAGAGAACTATGATTATCCACTTCCAGATAAAATAATCAAGGAAAGGGTTCTGTTTAGGTAGGAGGGTGAACGGAGGTTTTCATGTTGAAAAAGGAAATCGTCATCGATATGTCGGAGGTCGAGATTCGAGCCGCTCTTTTAGAGGATGGTAAAGTGGTCGAGTTTTTTTTCGAGCGTTTCAACGAATCCCGTTTGGCGGGAAACGTTTACAAGGGGACAGTAGAAAACGTATTACCTGGAATTCAGTCTGCTTTTGTAAACATTGGTCTTGATAAAAATGCCTTTCTCTTCATTGGTGATGCCCTTTTAGATGAGAAGGGTAAGGGGAGGATTGAGGATTTGTTTCGGCCTGGAGAGGAAATTATTGTCCAGGTTGCCAAGGAACCGATGGGTACGAAAGGAGCAAGGGTCACAACCAAGGTGGCGTTACCAGGTCGGTATGTGGTGTTGATGCCCGGTATGGATACTATGGGATTGTCACACCGTATTGCTTCGACTGAGGAGCGGGAAAGATTGAGAAAACTGGTAGAAAGGCTGAAGCCAGCAAAGACCGGGATCATTGTAAGGACTGCAGCTGAAGGGAGAACGGCTGAAGAAATCAAAGAGGACATCGAAGCTCTGGTTCGGCTATGGAGCCGTATTGTGCATAAGGCTGAAATTATCGCCTCTCCAGCTCTGCTTTATGAGGAAGCGAGTTTGGTGTATACCCTGGTTAGAGACTTGATGGGTGAGGAGATTGACAGTATCTGGATCAACTCGTTTTTTGGTTATCAGAAGCTTCGGGATTTTGTGGGTTCGATTGTTCCCAACTTGGTGAATCGGGTAAAGTGGTTCGATAATCGAGAAAATATTTTTGCGCACTTTGGCCTGGAACGAGAGCTGGAACGGGCACTCAGCCGAAAAGTGTGGCTTAAAAGTGGAGGGTATCTCGTGTTTGACCGGACTGAAGCCATGACGGTTATCGACGTGAATACAGGAAAATTCGTAGGGAAAAAAGACCTTCAAGAGACGATTCTCAAAACGAACCTTGAAGCTGCTGAAGAAATTGCGCGACAGGTGCGCTTACGGGATATCGGTGGAATTATTCTCATTGATTTCATCGACATGGGACGTAAAGAGCATCGCAAGCAAGTGGTCAAAACACTGGAAATGGCTCTTTCCTATGATCGGACTCGATGTACGGTCATTGATATGAGTGAGCTGGGGCTGGTGGAAATGACCCGTAAAAGGGTCCGTAAAAGCCTGGATTCGCTATTGCGTGAGCCGTGCGGTTGTTGTGATGGGGAGGGGCGAGTGCCCTCACTCGAGACTATCGCCATTAATCTTCTGCGGAAGATTGAAGAAATTTGTGGTCATGCTTCTTCGGCTGTGGTTGGTTTTACTGTGGGACAGGAACTTGGTGCATATCTCAATGAAGAAGCGTATGGGGTTTTGGAAAACATTGAGAAGCTGTACGGGAAAAAGATTGTTTGGAAGATAGATGGAAATCTTCCTCCTCGCCGGTACGCTATCGCTGGGGTCGGTGGAGAAGAGGTGAAGGAAAGAATCGAAAGGATAGGATAGGTAGGATTTGACGAAATAAAGGGTTCTATGTTAAATTCTTTAGCGTTCTATTTCGGGAGGTGAATTTGGTGTTTGCGATTATCGAAGCGAATGGCAAACAGTATCCGGTTGAGGAAGGCAAACTCCTTGCACTCGATTCCTGGGTGGGTCAAAGAGGAGACGAAGTTATTTTTGAACAGGTTCTTCTTTTACGAGATGGGGGAAAAATCCTGGTGGGGAAACCGTATGTAAAAGGGTCAAAGGTCCAGGGTACAGTGGTACAGTTAAAAAGAGGAAGAAAAACCCTGGTTTTTAAGTATAAGCCTAAAGTAAACTATAGGCGAAAGATAGGGCATCGTCAGGCAATTTCTTTGGTGAAGATTGAGAAAATCGAAGTGGAAGAGTGAGGTGATTTCGGTGGCGCATAAAAAGAGTGGTGGTAGTGCTCGTAATGGGCGGGACAGCAATCCTAAATATTTGGGAGTCAAGGTTTTTAGCGGGCAGTTCGTTCGAGCTGGGAGCATTTTGGTGCGTCAACGGGGTACCCGCCTAAAGCCCGGAGATAACGTGGGTGTCGGTAAGGATTATACCCTCTTTGCTTTGCGGGACGGTTATGTGGTGTTTGAAACTAAAAAAGACCGCAGGCGGGTTTCAGTCTATTCTGAAGTGCCTCAGGCATCTTAGGGTTCATGTTTATTGACCGGGTTATAATCAAGGTTCAGGGAGGGAAGGGAGGAGACGGAGCAATCCATTTTCGCCGGGAGAAGTTTGTTCCCTACGGGGGACCGGACGGAGGGAAAGGGGGGGATGGAGGAAATGTCTTTTTGCGAGCTTCCACTCAAAAAAAGACGCTTTACGATCTTTCTTTACACCCCTTTTATCAGGCTTCTTCAGGAGAGAATGGTGGGGGAAAAAACAAAAGTGGTGCCAGGGGGAAAGATGTGGTAATCGAGGTACCGGTTGGTACTCAGGTTTTTGACTTTAAAACCAAAGAACTTCTGGCTGACTTGGTTTATGCAGAAATGGAAGTACTGGTGGCTCGGGGAGGCAAAGGGGGAAGGGGAAATATTTTTTTTGCTTCTTCTTTGAATCGTGCTCCTCGAGTTGCTGAACGAGGTGAAGAAGGGGAAGTCCGAGAAATTCTCTTAGAGTTGAAGCTTATTGCTGATGTGGGTTTGACGGGGTTACCCAATGCGGGGAAATCCACCTTGCTCTCAGTGGTGAGCGATGCAAAACCTCGTATTGCTCCTTTTCCCTTTTCAACTCTTTCTCCCACCTTGGGAGTCGTTACCCATGGGGAGGAAAAATTTGTTATGATTGATATCCCTGGCATCATTGAGGGGGCAAGCCAGGGAGCTGGCTTGGGGCTTGATTTTCTCCGGCATGTTGAACGAGTGAAGCTCCTTTTGTGTCTTGTTGACCTCTCGGAAAATTCCCCCTGGGACAGTTTTTCCATACTGCGCCGAGAGTTTGCTCAGTATAGCCATGCGCTGGTAGAGAAGCCGTTTCTTTTGGTGGGGACCAAACTCGACGTAACTGGTGCTAAAGAAAACTGGGAACAATTCCGTGCCATCATGACTCAAAATCACTTGGAGGGAATAGCCATATCTGCGGTAACTGGTGAAGGAATTCCTGAACTTCTGGATATGGTCCTTGCTAAATTGGGGACATTGAAAGAGGAACCAAAAATTGAGGTTGGTACGGGAGTAACAGAAAGAAAAACGAGGAAGCGGCTGCTGTACCGTTTCAATTCTCAGTATCTTGTACGATTCATGGAAGAAATTGGTCCTGAACGGGTTCGCGATGAGGGTTTCCTAAATTTTCGGTTACGGGAATCTGGATTTTTACGGTATTTCCGGATGATAAAACCCGAAAGTGAAATCGAGGTTGGGGAATGGATTTTTGTTTGGGATGGAAAAGGGTTACGATTGAAGCAAGACAATGAAGCGGAAAGAGTTGATAGCAAAAAGTGAGCGAATCGTCATAAAGGTTGGCTCTTCACTCCTTGTGCGTGATTTCCAGCTCGATATGAATCGTTTGAGCGATTTGGCTTGTAATATTGCATTTCTGCGCGAACGAGGGAAAAAGGTTGTTCTGGTTTCTTCGGGTGCGGTGGCCTGTGGAATGAGTGTCATGGGGATCACTCAGAGGATAAACGACATTCCTTTTAAGCAGGCTATGGCTGCTATCGGACAGGGGGTTTTGATGCAGCGTTATTGCCAGGTCTTTGCTGAGTTTGGAATAAAAGTGGCTCAGGTCCTCTTGGCTCCTGAAGATGTCCATCATCGGACCAAATATCTCAATGCCAGAAATACTCTGCAGGTATTGCTTGACCTTGACGTGCTTCCCATTGTGAATGAAAATGACACGGTAGCAGTGGCAGAAATCAAATTTGGTGATAACGATCGCCTCTCTGCTCTGGTTGGATCTTTATGGGGGGCCGAACTCTTGGTCATCTTGTCTGATGTGGAAGGTCTTTTTACTTCTGATCCCCGCCTTGATGGTTCTTCTTCTCTGGTAAAGGAAGTGAAGGTCATCGATCAGGAAATTGAAAAAATGGCTGGAGATACCGGTTCTGGCATCGCGATTGGGGGAATGCGGAGTAAGATTATGGCGGCAAAGATGGCTGTGCTTTCTGGGATTGGGGTGGTTATCGCTTCAGGAAAAGATTTTTCCATTTTGCCACGTATTTATCGTGGCGAGGAAGTGGGTACCTTTTTTTATCCTCGGGAAAAGTCCCTAAAAAGCAAAAAGCGCTGGATCGCTTTTGGGATGCTTCCTCGAGGAAAGATTGCCATTGATAAAGGAGCAGAAAGGGCGCTGCACGAAAAAAAGAGTCTTTTGCCGGCTGGTGTTCAAGCAGTGTACGGTGATTTCGAAGTTGGTGATTGTGTGGAAATTACTGGGAATAAAGGAAGGGTGATTGCTCGAGGAATTGTTAATTATTCTGCGGAAGAATTGCAACGAATTCTTGGACTCCACACCAATGAAGTAGAAAGAGTACTGGGCGAACGGAGTTCCGAAGAGGAAGTCGTTCATATTGATAATCTGGTACTTCTTGATGATGGAAACGGAGGGGTAGAATGTGATTGAAAAGGTACGCCAGGTTGGAGAAAAAGCAAAAAGAGCATCTTTGTTGTTGATGAACGTGCCAACCGGTTTGAAAAATACTTTTTTATATACTCTTGCCGAGAGATTGGAAAAAAATGAGCAGGAAATTATTCGTATGAACCGTATGGACCTTGAAAAGGCAATTGCTTCGGGTATGAAGAAAGCCCTTCTGGATCGCTTGGAACTGAACCAAAAGCGAATAAAGGAGATGGCAATGGGTTTGAGGCAAATCGCAGGACTACCGGACCCAGTGGGAGAGGTACTTGAAGGAACGAAAAGACCAAATGGGTTACTTGTCACTCGAGTCAGGGTTCCCTTGGGTGTTGTAGCAATTATCTACGAGGCAAGACCGAATGTGACTATTGATAGCGTTGGGTTGGGCATCAAATCGGGTAATGCTCTGATTTTGCGAGGAAGCAGTTCCACGCTTAACTCAAATTTCTTTCTGGTTGAAGAAGCTCGAGCGGTGTTACGAACGTGTGGGTTGCCAGAAGACGCGGTGCAAATTCTTGATAGTGGTACCCATGAGGAGGTCATCGCACTTTTATCGCTCCGGGAATATGTGGATGTGGTGATTCCACGAGGAGGAGGAGAATTAATCAAAGCCGTGGTGGAAAATTCCCGGGTACCAGTGATTGAAACTGGAGTTGGAAATTGCCATGTCTATGTGGATGCTCGCGCGGACCTCGTCATGGCTGAGCGAATCGTGGTCAATGCCAAGACACAGCGTCCCAGTGTGTGTAATGCCTGTGAAACCCTTCTTGTGCATCAGGATGTCGCTTCTCAATTTCTCCCCCGGATTGGAAAGGTTTTGCAGGAAAAGGGAGTGGAAATAAGGGGTTGTCCGAGAACCTGCCAGCTCCTTCCTCAGGTTTTGGAAGCCACGGAGGAAGACTGGTGTACTGAATATCTCGACTTAATCATTGCGGTTCGAGTGGTTCGGAATGTGGAGGAAGCAATAGCCCATATTAATCAATATGGTTCTCGGCATTCTGAAGCCATTGTTACCGAGGACTATACTACGGCTCGGAAGTTTTTGGAGGAAGTGGACGCGGCTGCAGTGTATGTCAATGCTTCAACCCGCTTTACTGATGGAGGAGAGTTTGGGATGGGGGCAGAAATTGGAATCAGTACTCAGAAACTTCATGCCCGTGGTCCCATGGGTCTTCGAGAGTTGACCACTTCAAAGTTTGTGGTTTATGGTAGCGGACAGGTACGGGAATAAAGGAGGAAAGGGTTTGTCGAAGAAAAAGGGTATTATGGGAGGTACTTTTGATCCAATTCATTATGGACATCTGGTCACTGCTGAGGAGGTGCGGGACTATTTTGACCTGGAAGAGGTGGTGTTTGTCCCTTCTGCTCGTCCCCCTCATAAGATCGGTCAGGAGATTAGCGATCCCGAGCACCGTTACCTCATGGTGGTGCTGGCTACGGTAACAAACCCATACTTTCGTGTGTCTCGGGTGGAGATAGAAAGACCTGGGCCATCCTATTCCATTGATACCGTGCGCTATTTCAAATCTATGTGGGGCGAGGACACTGAAATTTTCTTTATTACCGGTGCTGATGCTTTTGCGCAGATTTCTCACTGGAATAACCCTGCAGAATTGCTCAACCTCTGTACCTTTGTGGCTGCTTCTCGTCCTGGTTACAGGTTGTGCCTGGAAAGTTCCTTACAGGGAAGAATCAAAGTGATAGAAGTATCAGCTCTGGCGATTTCTTCCTCTGAGATCCGTCGCAGAGTTAAAAAAGGGGAATCGATTAAATATCTTTTACCCGAGGCAGTGGAGCATTACATTTACAAAAATGGACTATACAGAACTTAAAAACTATTTTGAAATTCTCAAAAGATATCTTACGCCAGATCGATTCGCTCACTGCTTGCGTGTGGCTGAAGAAGCGAGAAAACTCAGTCTTCGTTATGGTGAAGACCATGAGAACGCATATCTTGCTGGTCTAGTCCATGATTACGCTCGGGATCGGGAACTGAGCATGTTGAAAGGTTTTCTTCCTTCTTGGGTTGAGGAGGAAGTTTATTCAATTCCCGGAATATGGCATGCCTTGGCCGGCCCTTCGCTCATTGTGGAGGAGTTAGGGATATCGGATTACAGGATTCTTCACGCAGTTCGCTGGCATGCGACGTCCTGTGAGCATATGTCTCGATTTGATAAAATAATTTTTGTCGCTGACTTTGGCGAAGAAGGGAGAAATTTTTCGGAGGCTTCGGAAGTTCGGAAAAAGGCCTGGGAAGATCTGGAAGGGGGATATAGATTGGCTTTAAAAATGAAACTGGAGTATCTCCTCTCTGTGGAAAGACCGATATATCCTGCGAGTTTCAGGGCCTGGAACAAGGAGACCGTGGTCCGATGAGATGGAAGGTTTTTTATGTTTTTCTTGGTTTTTTTATTGGATTAGTGGTTCTATTTGGTTTTATGCTTTTTGGGATTGAGAATCCCTTCCGCTTGAGCTTGGTGAAGAAAGTGATTGATTATACGGTAGCCAAGACTCTTCCAGAGACTTTTTGTTCTCTGGTTGTTGGTCAGGATGGAATTAAACCAGCACGAAGTGATACCGTAATGCTCCTTTTTATCAATACCAGGATAGGAGAGGCTCTTCTTTTTTCCATTCCCCGAGATGCTCGTCTTTCCATCCCTGGTGTTGGCCAAGACAAAGTGAATCATGCCTATGCGCGGGGAGGGGTGGCTCTTTTGAAAAAGGCCGTTGAAGAAGCTCTGGGGCTGGAAATCCCATATTTCGTCGAAATCAACTATGATGGTTTCGAAAAAGTCATTGATGCGTTGGGGGGAGTGGAAATCGAAGTCGAAAAACCGCTCCGGTATGTGGATAAAGCTCAGGATCTGTATATCAACATTCCCGCGGGGAAACAGGTGCTCAATGGAAGGAAAGCACTCCAGTATGTTCGTTTTCGCCACGATCCTTTGGGAGATATTGGAAGAATCAAAAGACAGCAAACCTTTATTCAGGCGCTTCTGACCAAAGTGAATGACCCTTCTGTACTGATGAACGTTTCGACCATTGTAGAGGAGCTGAAGAAATCGGTTAATACGAACCTTTCTTCCGAAGATATTGTCCAGCTGGCCATATGGTTTCGAGGTCTGGAGGAGAAGAGGTTGATCACAGAAACCATGCCGGGGAAGCCAATCTATGCCAATGGTATCAGTTTCTGGGAGCCAGACTTGAGT
This sequence comes from Atribacterota bacterium, assembly GCA_039638595.1. Taxonomy (NCBI): domain Bacteria; kingdom Pseudomonadati; phylum Atribacterota; class Atribacteria; order Atribacterales; family Candidatus Caldatribacteriaceae; genus Candidatus Profundicultor; species Candidatus Profundicultor thermophilus. Next base: position 10,895 of record JBDIWM010000004.1, on the reverse strand, counting down.
GCCGCTCGTGAGTTCATTCAAAATTTTCTGACTAAGGAGAAAGAGAGCTTTGGAGAACAAAAAGATCCTGATGGCAGTCAAAAAAGCGGTTGAAGATAAGAAGGCCTTTGATTTGGTTATTCTGGACCTCAAGGGTTTATTTCCGTTTTCAGACTACTGGGTTATCTGTAGTGGTTCTTCGCTCATTCAAACGAAAGTGATTGCTGAGGAGGTAATCCGTCGAACCAAGGCGGGAAATGTATATCCACTCCATGTGGAGGGCGAGGAAAGTGGCGAATGGATTCTCATTGATTATGGAAATATTATGGTGCACATCTTCCGGGAAGAAGAGCGAGTGTTCTACCAGTTAGAGAAGCTTTGGCGTCAGGCTCGCTTAGTGTACTCGGAAAGAGAACGGGTAGATCTCCTGGGTGAAATAGGTTGACACGGGGGCATAATTGTGGTAAATTCACCTTCTGAGTTTACAGCCTCCAGGGGGAGGCTCTTTTTTTTGGATGAGTGGAGAAAGGAGGCAGCTTGATGTCGAAAAAGAAGTATCAAATCACCTCTGAATCGGTAACCGAGGGCCATCCCGATAAAATAGCTGACCAGATTTCAGATGCGATTTTGGACGCCATTTTTGCTGAAGACCCTTACGGGAGAGTAGCGGTTGAAACGCTGGTTGCTACTGGTCTTATCATGGTAGCGGGACAGGTTAGCACTACCTCGTATGTTGATATACCGAGAGTGGCACGAAATACTGTGCGGGATATCGGGTACACTCGGGCGAAATACGGTTTTGACTTTGAAACCTGTGCAGTGTTGACGGCTATCGATGAACAGTCGCCTGATATTGCTCTGGGTGTAAACCGTTGTCTGGAAGTCAAAATGGGAGAAGAAGTTCAGGATGAAGATCTTTCGCTGGGTGCCGGAGATCAGGGAATGATGTACGGATACGCTTGCAAAGAAACCCCTGAATTGATGCCTTTTCCGATTGTTATTGCACATCGCCTGGCTTTTCGTCTGTCAGAGGTGCGAAAAAAGGGGATCCTTCCTTATTTGCGTCCAGACGGGAAAACCCAGGTTACGGTTGATTATGAAGATGGGAAACCGGTTCGGGTTGACACCATTATTGTCTCTGCTCAGCACCATCCTGATATTTCTTTGGCGACCCTTCGTCAGGATCTCGAAGAACAGGTCATCAAACCAATTGTTCCTTCGGAATATCTGGATGTGAGCACCAGAATTTTTGTCAATCCTACCGGAAGGTTTGTTATTGGTGGACCGCAGGGAGATACTGGACTTACTGGAAGAAAAATTATGGTGGACACTTACGGTGGGATTGGAAAACACGGTGGAGGATGTTTTTCGGGAAAAGACCCCACGAAAGTGGATCGTTCGGGAAGTTATGCAGCGAGATACGTGGCTAAGAATATCGTGGCTGCAGGGTTGGCTGAACGATGTGAGTTTCAGGTGGCCTATGCGATTGGGGTTGCAAGGCCTGTCTCCATGTCGGTTGATACCTTTCAAACTGGGAAAATTCCTGATGAAGAGATTTTGAAGCTGGTGGCAGAAACCTTCGATTTACGACCTGGAGCTATTATTAAGGATCTCCAGCTGCGCCGCCCTATTTACAAAAAGACTGCTGCTTATGGTCACTTTGGTCGCAATGATCCTGATTTTGCCTGGGAACGGACCGATAAGGCTGATGCCTTGCGCAAATTAGCAGGGCTTTAAAAAATGGGAGGCAGGAGTATGGAGAGTCATATTGCTTCACCGGATTTAGCGAATGAAGGAAAGAAGAGAATTGAATGGACTCTGAAGGAAATGCCAGTCTTAGCAAGGATTGCAGAGCGTTTTGGACAAACAAAACCCCTTCGGGGATTACGGATTGGAGCGTGTCTCCATGTCACCGCCGAGACGGCAGTGTTGATGATTGCCCTTAAGGAGGGTGGGGCAGAAATACGGTTATGTGCTTCAAACCCCCTGAGCACTCAGGATGAGGTGGCTGCTTCGTTAGTTCAGGACTATGGGGTTCCTGTTTTTGCTATTCGGGGAGAAAATCGGGATACGTATTATGCCCACATTCAAGAAGTACTACAGTTCCGCCCTCACATAACCATGGACGATGGGGCAGACCTTGTTTCTTCGGCACATCGCCTGAAAGGTGAAATTCTTCAGGGTATCATCGGGGGAACGGAAGAAACAACCACAGGTGTTATCCGCCTGCGCAGCCTGGCGCGATCGAAAGAGTTAGCGTATCCAATTATTGCGGTCAACGATGCCGATACCAAGCATATGTTCGATAACCGTTATGGCACCGGTCAAAGTACCGTAGAAGCCATTTTGCGGGTTACCCACTTTCTCCTTGCTGGGAAAAGGGTGGTAGTGGTTGGCTATGGTTGGTGTGGACGGGGGATAGCCCTTCGGACCAAAGGCATGGGAGCTCGAGTAGCAGTGGTGGAAGTGGACCCCGTTCGAGCACTTGAGGCTCTGATGGATGGTTATGAGGTTATGTCCATGAGTGAGGCGGCGCTGTGGGGAGAGCTCTTTATTACTGCCACAGGAAATGTCTCGGTGATTCGAGGTGAACACTTTGTTGCCATGAAGGACGGTGCAGTCCTGGCTAATGCTGGTCATTTTAATGTGGAGATTGACGTTCAGGAACTTGAAAGTTTAAGTGTTGATAAAAGGACCGTGAAACCGCTGGTTGAAGCATATACTCTGAAAAATGGCAAACAGATCTATCTTCTTGGTGAAGGGCGGTTGGTTAACCTGGCCTGTGCCGAAGGTCATCCCTCGGCGGTCATGGACATGAGCTTTGCCAATCAGGCACTCTCGGTGGAATATCTGAAAAACAATGCTTCGATGATGGCGAAGGATGTGTTTAAGGTTCCACCTGAAATTGACCAGGAAGTTGCTGCTTTAAAGTTGACTCTTTTGGGAGTGACCTTGGAGAAGATGACTCCTCGTCAGGAAGCATATCTTGCTTCCTGGGAAGAGGGAACATAGAAGATTTTCCCTGTTTCGCCTGAAAGGGTGAGACCAAAAGTCCATAGGGAGGTTGATACCATGAATCATTACGAACTGGGAATTGTGGTGAGGCCGACTCTTTCTGAAGGAGAACTCAATGCTCTGGTGGAGAAAATGAAGAGTCTTGTTACAGAGCAAGGAGGCGAGATAGAGTCGGTGAATCTCTGGGGTCGGAGAAGACTGGCGTACCCCGTGGAGAAACACAACGAAGGGTACTATGTGTTTTTCCGCTTTCTTCTTTCTCCGGTCAAGGTGGAAGAAATTAGCCGAGTCGCGCGGCTTGCAGAAGGAATTTTACGGCATATCCTGGTAAAAGAGGAGAAAAAACAAGAGCGCCCTTCAGTGGTTCAGGAAGAGAAAGCGCCTGAATCGCCAAGTGACGAAGTGATTGGGGATGCCTCAGCTCAGTCTGAATAAGATTTTTTTGATTGGTTTTCTCACACAGAAACCGGTGGTGCGATACGTTCCCAGTGGTACCCCGGTGGTCAACTTTCCCTTGGGAGTGTACCGGGGTGTTGTGGCTGAAGATGGAAAAGAGTATGTGGACTACTTCAACGTTGTGGCATGGAAGGACTTGGCCCTTTTTTGTGGAGAAAATCTGAGAAAGAGCGACTGGGTCTTTATAGAGGGAAGAATGCAGGTCCGCGTCTATGAGGATGGAAGTGGACAGAAAAGGAAAGCCTGGGAAGTTGTGGCCAGTGAAGTGCGACGTTTGTTGGAACGGGGGGAAGGAACAGAAAAGAAGGCCGGAAAGGAAGGCGGAAGTTTTGAGTTGTCCTGAAGGGAGGATCGAAAATGGTGGAGCGAGAAGATAAATTGGGTGGACGGAAGAAGTTTTTCCGTAAAAAGAGAAAGGTTTGCGTATTCTGTTTGGGAAAAGCAACCATTGATTATAAGGATGCTGAGTATCTGGGACGGTTTTTGAGCGAGCGGGGTAAAATCATTCCTCGCCGGATTACCGGGAACTGTGCCAAGCACCAAAGAGAACTCGCGCAGGCAATAAAGCGGGCTCGAGAAATCGCTCTTTTGCCATACACCGTTGATTAGGCTATTATGAAAAAAGTACAACCGACTGTGGAGGGTGCCTTTCTGGCAGCCCTCACGGTCATTTTTTATCTTGCTTCTATATACATCCCCATCTTGGGAATCATTTTGAGTTTTTTGTGCCCTTTACCGGTCATGTTTTTGGTTATCCGGTGGAACTGGAAAGTGGGTTTTTTAACTTCTCTGGTTGCCAGCTTTGTAGTTTTCGCTTTTGCTGGTGTTATTCAGGCCTTGACGTGCCTTTTAGGTTTTACTCTTCTGGGAATCATCATGGGGATAACGATTAAAAAGGGATGGTCTGCTTTCGAAGTGATTGCCTGGAATACCGTGGTATCGTTACTTTCAAAGCTTGCTCTAGTGGGTGTGGCGTTGCTTCTTTTGGGAAAGAATCCTTTGGCTGAAAATATCGCTGTTATGGAGGAAGCCTTACGAAGTGTTTCTCGTGTATTCCAGGGCATGAGAGAGACCAATATTCAGAGCATCATTGACTTTATGAAAATGGCCTTACCAGCAGTGCTTATTATTGCTTCTCTGTTTGATACCACGTTCAACTTCCTTCTGGGGCGTCTGGTAGGTCAAAGGGTCGGGATTCGCTTTCCTGAAATTGCGGCTTTCAGTCGGTGGCAGATGCCTCGTTCGGTTTTTTGGGCCTTTATTTTGAGCTTCCTTTTTCTTTTCATAGGAAGTAATACCTTTCTGGGTAAGGTGGGAGTCAATCTGCAAATCGTTACTCAAATGCTTTTTTTGGTTCATGGACTTTCTCTGGTATACTATTTTTTGAGTCGCTATATCCGTTCTAGGATGATTAAAATAATTATTCTCTTCTTTCTGCTCTTTCAGCCGGTTTTTTCAACTTTACTCAGCTGGCTGGGAGTTTTTGATATCTGGTTTGACTTTCGTAAACTTCGTTCAGGTGGGATTTCGAAGGGAGAGTGAAAGATGTGCAGGTTATTCTGATTCAGGAAGTAAAAAATTTGGGGAAGGAAGGAGACATCGTCGAGGTTAAGGAAGGGTACGCTCGGAATTACCTCATTCCGAAAAAAATGGCCATTGAGGCGACTCCCGGTAATCTCTCGCAGATTGAAAAATTGCGTCGAAAGAGAGCCATGCAGGAAGCAAAAGAACTGGAAGAAGCAAAGGCGCTCCGGGATAAAATTGAGGGAATGGTTTTGACCTTTTCCAAAAGGGCGGGAGAAAAGGGGAAACTCTATGGATCAGTAACGGCAAGGGAAATTGCTGAGGCTATTTCTACCCTTGTTGGTTTTGAGTTCGACCGTAAATATCTGGAGTTACCTGAACCCCTGAAAGACCTTAGAAAACATAATGTCAAAGTAAATCTGGGAAAGGGTATTTCTGCAAGTATTACCGTGAATATTCTTCCTGAAGAAACGACCGAGAAACAAGGAGTGAAAGAATCCTGAGCATTGAGAGAGTTCCGCCACACAACTTGGAAGCCGAACAGGCAACTTTAGGGTCGATGCTTCTTGAGCGAGATGCTCTTTTAAAGGCACTCGATATTTTGCGTTCCGAAGATTTTTACTATGATGCTCATCGTATGGTTTTCGAGAGTATTGTCGAACTCTTTGAAGAGGATAAGGCCTGTGATTTGGTAACCCTAGCTGAAAAATTGCGTCAGAAAGGCAAATTGGAAGTGGTAGGAGGAATGGATTACCTGGCGCAACTCGTCAACGTTGTTCCCACGGCAGCCAACGTTGAGTACTATGCCCGTATCGTGGAAGAAAAATCAATTGTTCGGGCTCTTATCAACCTATGTACCAGAGTTATCCGGGAATGCTATGAAGCTGGAGCCGAAGCCAGTGAACTTCTGGATCGGGCTCAGAATCTGGTTCTTCAGCTTTCTCAGAAACGGATTCGGTACGATTTTGTGCCTTTAAAGAAAGTTGTGGATGAAGCATTTGAGAGGATTACCGAACTCTATCATCGAGAGGACCACGTGACCGGTGTTCCTTCTGGGTTTGTCGATCTCGATGCTAAAACCGCTGGTTTTCAGCCCTCCGATCTGATTGTTGTAGCAGCTCGTCCAGGAATGGGTAAGACCAGTTTTTGCCTCAACGTGGCACAATATGTGGGAATTAATTGGAAGGTTCCGGTGGCGATTTTCAGTCTGGAAATGTCCAAGGATCAGCTGGCTCAGAGAATGCTCTGTAGTGAAGCCAAAATTGATGCAGAACGCGTACGAAGGGGATACCTCTCTGAGAGGGATTGGTCGGAGCTGGCAAACGCGGCCGGCAGGCTAGCTGGGGCTTCTATTTTTATTGATGATACTCCGGGGATTTCGGTACTGGAGTTACGAGCAAAAGCCAGGCGTCTCAAAGCAGAAAAGAACCTTGGTCTTGTGGTGATTGATTACTTACAACTGATGCGAGGTTTCGGAAGGGCTGAGAACAGACAACAAGAAATCTCTGAAATTTCTCGTTCCCTCAAGGCCATGGCCAGAGAGTTGAATGTTCCAGTTATTGCCGTCTCACAATTAAGTCGGGCGGTTGAACAAAGGAGTCCCAAGCGCCCCCAACTTTCGGATTTGCGGGAGAGCGGAGCGATTGAGCAGGATGCGGATTTGGTGCTGCTTATCTATCGGGATGAGTACTATAACCCCAATACTTCCAAAAAAGGGGTTGCCGAAGTGATCGTGGCAAAACAGAGGAATGGTCCAGTAGGAACCATAGAACTGCTCTTTCAAAAGGATTACGCCCGTTTCGAGAATCTTTCGCGGCGCTCGCCAGAGCCAACTTTTTAGGATGGAGAAGGTAATGGGAAAGCTTATCGTTTATCGGCGACCACAGCTCAACGAACCCAGAATGCTTCTCGGTTTTACCGGGTGGATGGATGGAGGAAGTGTTTCTACGGGAACGGTGATCTATCTTCGGGACAAGCTGAAAGCGCAGTTTTTTGCTGAAATTGAACCCCAGGATTTCTACATATTTAATTTTCCCGGGAGTATGGAGGAAGTTGCTCAATTCCGTCCCTATACCCTGATTCGGGGAGGAATGGTGCAGGAGTTTCATTATCCTCAGAATCATTTTTTCTACTCTGAGAGAGAGAATCTGATCCTTTTCTTTGGAAAAGAGCCAAACATTCGCTGGCATGAATATGCAGAAAACCTTTTTATTCTGGCTCATGAGTTCAAGGTAAGTCGGATCTATTTTGTGGGAAGTTTCAGCGGTCTCACTCCTCATACCAGAGAACCAAGAATTTTTTGTTCGGTTTCCAATGAGGCCTTAAAGAGTGAACTTCTCCCTTATGGTGTTCGTTTCAGTGAATATGAAGGTCCGGCGAGTATTACCACTTTTCTGACGGTTCTGGCAAAGAAGAAAAATGTGGACATGATTAATATTGTCGTAGAGATTCCCATGTATGTTCAGGCACCGAACCCCAAAGGGATACGGTCTGCCTGTCGAATACTCTTACCGCTTTTGGGTCTTACTCTTCCTTTGGATGACCTGAGTACGATGTGCGATGAATTCGAGGTCAGCGTGGATAAAATGGTTCATGAACACCCTGATTTGGTGGAACAGATTCGAAAACTGGAAGAGAATTATGATCAGGAAATTTTTGGGGATGAGGCGAAATTCCGAGAATGGTTAAGACGCCACGGTATTGATCGAATCTAAATGGGAAAAATGTGGTGGTGTGATTGACAGAAATGGGGAAAAAAAATATAATTCCTCAATGAATTGCCGGAAATCAGAGTAAAGGATGGGTGAAGGTTTTTGATTAAATGGTTTCGGTCTCTCAAGGGGTATTTTCAGGAAGCGTGGTATGAGCTGAAAAAAGTTACCTGGCCGACCAGGAAGGAATTGTGGAATAGTACCGTTACGGTTGTAGTGGTCATTGTGGTGATTGGTGTGTTTCTGGGGGTTGTGGATTTGCTTTTAACTTTTCTGATGGGAGCATATTTAAGGTAGATGGACGATGCTAAAGAAATGGTATGTTGTTCACACTCTGGCAGGGAGTGAACACAAGGTTAAGGCCAATTTAGAGCGCCGTATTGTCTCCATGGGTATGCAGGATCAGATTTTTCGGGTTGTGGTTCCTATGGAGGAGGCTATTGAAGTTAAGAGAGGAAAGAAAAGGTTTACCAAGAAGAAAGTGTTTCCAGGTTATGTCATGGTGGAAATGGTGATGAATGATCGTTCCTGGTACGTGGTTCGCAATACCCCGGGGGTTACAGGTTTCGTTGGTTCGGGTATGAAGCCTGAACCGCTGAACGAGGAAGAAGTCAAAGTGATTCTTCGTCAGACCGGTATCGAAAAGGGGAAACCACGTCTGGATATCGAGAAAGGAGAAGCAGTAAAGGTGATTTCTGGTCCCTTTCTCAATTATACGGGAACCGTAGACAGTGTTGACCAGGAGAAAGGTAAGGTTGTGGTTCTTCTATCCATATTTGGCCGGGAGACGCCGGTGGAGTTGGAGTTCTCAGATATAGAGAAACTGTAAAGAGGTGGGCAGGGTATGGCAAAAAAGGTGGTGGCAATAGTAAAACTGCAAATTCCGGGAGGAATGGCTACGCCAGCTCCTCCTGTAGGGCCTGCTTTAGGGCAGCATGGAGTGAACATTATGGAGTTTTGCAAGACGTTCAATGCTCGAACGGAGAAAGATCGTGGGGTACTCACTCCAGTAGAGATTACAATCTATGCGGATCGGTCGTTTACTTTTGTGTGTAAGACTCCTCCGGCTTCCTTTTTGATTCGGCAAGCTTTGGGCATAGAGAAGGGTTCTGGGGAACCAAATAGAACCAAGGTTGGAAAAATCACTCGTGCCAAAATTCGAGAGATTGCTGAGAAAAAGATGCCGGATCTCAATGCGAACAGTATTGAAGCAGCAATGCGCATTATCGAGGGAACCGCGCGCAGCATGGGTGTTGAGGTTGTGGAAGGGTAAAGAAGGGGGAATAAGGAATGCCTGAGAGAAGCAAAAGGTATTTGGCGTTGAAGGAGAAAATCGAAGTGGGGAAGTTGTATCTCCCGGAAGAAGCAATAAAGATTCTGAAAGAAGTGGGAAATGCTCGCTTTGATGAAACGGTGGAGGTCGTCTTTAATCTGGGGATTGACCCGAAACAGTCTGACCAGCAGATCCGGGGTACGGTTTCTCTTCCTCATGGGATTGGAAAGCAAGTACGAGTTCTGGTCTTTGCTCAGGGTGAGAAAGCGAAAGAAGCTCAGGAGGCTGGTGCTGATTACGTAGGTGGAGAAGAGCTGGTGACCAAAATTCAGGAGGGATGGGTTGATTTTGATGCAGCTGTGGCAACTCCTGATATGATGAGGGTGGTGGGCCGACTGGGTAAAATACTTGGTCCTCGGGGTCTCATGCCTAATGCCAAGACTGGCACGGTCACTTTTGACATCGCTCAAACGGTAAAAGAAATCAAAGCAGGTCGAATTGAGATCCGTAACGATCGCTATGGGAATGTTCATTTGCCTTTGGGTAAGGTTTCGTTTTCGGCGGAACAGCTTCTTGATAACTTCTATGCAGCACTTGATGCCGTTGTCCGTATGAAGCCTTCTGCGGCGAAAGGTCGGTATATTAAAAAACTTGTGATGTCGACCACCATGAGTCCTGGTATCCCTATCGATGTGAATGGGGCTCTGGCTCGAATGGAAAAGAGGGTGGCATAGGGTTTCTTCTTGGTGTGGAGGAACATACAGGGCCTGAGAACCAGGGGCGACAAGCTGAAATATCCTGGGGAGGCAAGAGTTTTTGAGTGAGAAGACTCCTTCCCGAGGAGTCTTCTTTTTTATCCTGGAAAAGAAGGGAGGTTGAAGATATTTGGAGAAATCTGACAAGACAAGAATAGTTGAAGAAACTCGTGAAAAGATCAAGAAAAGCCAGGCGATTTTTGTGGTCGGCTATTCTGGTATACCGGTGCAGAATATTGAACAAATTCGAAAAGGCCTTCGTGGTGCTCAAAGCGAAATGAAGGTTGTGAAAAATACGTTGATGCGTCTTGCTCTTTCTCAAACAAACGTTGTTTCTGGTGAAGAGCTCCTAAAAGGTCAGAATGCTTTTGTTTTTTCCTATTTTGACCCGGTTCAGACTGCAAAGGTTCTGAGCGATTTCAATAAGAAGTTTCCCCAGCTTGAAGCCAGAGGTGGATGGTTGGGTGGTAAATGTATTGGGGCTCAGGAGGCGAAACGCCTGGCTGAAATTCCCTCACGAGAGGAATTACTCGCCCAGCTTTTGGGAAGAGTTCAGGCACCTATCGCGGGGCTGGTATTTGTTTTACAGGGTGTCCTGCGTAATCTGGTAGGAGTTTTACGAGCGATTGAAGAGAAAAAGAAATAATAAAAGGGAGGAATTTCCATGACCAAGGAAGAAATTATTGAAGCGATTGAAAAGATGACCGTTCTGGAACTGGCAGAATTGGTAAAAGCACTGGAGGAGAAGTTTGGAGTATCGGCAGCAATGCCTGTGGCAGCAGTGGCGGCGCCAGCGGCAGCTCAGGCAGTCGTGGAAGAAGTGGAGGAGAAAACGGAGTTCGATGTGATTCTGAAGAGTGCCGGTGCTCAGAAACTTCAGGTTATCAAAGAAGTGCGGGCTATCACCGGCCTTGGGCTCAAGGAAGCAAAAGACCTGGTTGATAATCCTCCGAAACCAGTAAAGGAAGGCATCAGCAAGAAAGAAGCAGAAGAAATCAAGGCGAAGCTCGAAGCAGCCGGAGCAGAAGTCGAAATTAAGTAAGTGTTTTTTCAAAAGGGGCTACGTAGGTCTGTTAGCCCCTTGACTTGCATTTATAACCTCTTTTTATGAATATCTCTAAAACGCATCTGTGGCTTTCTCTTGTTTCTCTGATCTGGGGATTAAATTTCAGTGTTATGAAG
>JBDIWM010000003.1:50426-95588 GCA_039638595.1 Atribacterota bacterium | reverse complement strand
TCAATCCATCAATCCCTATCTCGTGTTCCTCGCCTTTAATTCTGAAACCCAGGTCGAAGTTACTTTAGAGTACCGGGATTTCGGTTCCCTCGACAGGTTCCGGGAAAGGGTCCGGGATGATATCACTGTTTTCCCCAATGTTACCATTACTGGTGAGGGAGAAACCACCATCGACCACATTCCCGCGTACTGGTTCGACTATCTTTTTTTAGCAGAAAATACCGAAATGCAGGGAAGGCTATACCTTTTCACCCGTAAAGGGGGTTTTTACCGGATTATTTGCCTCTCATCCCGGGAACATTTCCAGAAACACTTGCCCGTTTTTGAGCGTATTATCCAGAGCTTCACCTTTATACCCATCCAAGACCAAGGCCCATGAGATACAGAAAAATATCGGGAAAAAGGGGTCATTTGACATACCTCTTTAAAGTACTCACCCTCTCTGTCACCGTGGTCATCATCCTTTTATACTTCTTCCTGGAAAAAAGTGGCAGCGAAGTGAAATTCTCTTCGTTCCAAAAAAAGTACGCCGAGAAAAACTATACCTTTTCCTTTTCCCCTACCGATACCATCCTTGTTATTGCTCCTCACTGTGATGATGAAGTGCTCGGCGCAGGTGGTTTTCTCTACGATGCCGTACACCAGGGAGCCAGGGTTTATGTGGTGATCGTGACCAACGGCGATGCCTTCCGGGTTTTCTGGACGAGGACCAAAAAGGCTGTGGAACTGGGTTATCGTCGGCAGAACGAATCAATCTCGGCCCTGCGGATTTTAGGAATTCCTCGAGAACAGGTCTTTTTCCTGGGATATCCCGACCAGGGCCTGGCACTCCTGTGGACGGAGCACTGGTCCTCTTCCCAGCCCTATTTTTCCCGTTTCACCAAGAACTGGATGGACTCCTACTTTACCAGTTACCGCCCAGGGAGCCCCTACTCAGGGGAAAACCTGACTCTGGAATTAGAAAGCATTATCAGCCGAATTCAGCCAACGGTCATTATCACCGCCTCACCCTTTGACTGGCATCCTGATCACTGGGCCACCTATACCTTCACCATGTACGCCCTGGAACAGATTCGCCTGCGTGGGTTAATGACGTTTACCGAACCAAAAATTTACTGGTATCTCATCCACTATGGAATATGGCCTTATGCTCACGGTGTTCGTCCCAAAGCGTTGCTTTTACCACCACCGCAACTCTGTTTACCACACCTTGACTGGCAAATGTATTTCCCTTCTCCATTCGCCCACTTTGCCAAATCAAGAGCTATCCGACAATACCGTAGTCAGTCCCCCTTAGGGGAGCACTTACTGAGTTTTGTCCGCAAAAATGAACTTTTTGCCCAAAACCTGGTCATCAGCGTTCCGTACTTTCCCTCACCGATTCACATCGATGGCGAAACCACAGAGTGGACTTCGCCCTTTCCCTACCAAGAACCACGGCGAGAAAAGATATGGAAACGGGAACACCTTTTTGCAGAGTTCATGGTAGCCAAAGATATGGAAAACCTATACCTGGCCCTTTCCCTGGAAAGAGTTCCTTCTTCGAAAAACACCTATTCCCTGTATTTCTATCCGGTAAACACGTTCGACGAAGCCCAAGATTTCATCCGCAGTTTCCATATTTCCCTGCGCCAGAACGGTCAAGCACTCATCGTATCTCACCCCGAAGTCCAAGCCGCAATGAAGGGGAAAACCATTGAAATCGCCATTCCTCTTCCGCTTCTCCACCATCCCCAAAGTCTTTTCTTCCAAGCCGAAATTCAAAGGAACAGAAAAATTGCCGGCAAGACTGTCTGGTACTTGCTCCGTCTAGTAGAATAAAAAATCAAAGAAAAAGGGAGCATCGAATATGAATGGCAAAATGAAGGTCGCACTCATTTTTGGGGGAAAATCAGTGGAACACGAAGTATCCATCCAATCGGCCGAGAACGTCTTTGAAGCCATTGATAAAACCAAATACGAGGTCATCCTCATCGGTATCGACAAGGAAGGCCTCTGGCACCTTGTTACTCCGTCTTTTTTCCGTGGGAAAGAGCGCTGGAAAGACAAAGACCAGGTACTCTTTCTCCCTCATCCACAGCGCGGACAGCTTTTCAATTACTCCCAGGGAAGGTTAATAGGGCCAGTTGATGTGGTTTTTCCTCTCCTCCATGGTCCCCTTGGTGAAGACGGAACCATTCAGGGAATGCTCAAACTTCTGAACCTGCCATTTGTGGGCACAGGAGTATTGGGTTCAGCGATTGGAATGAACAAGGAAGTCACGAAAAGACTCCTCAGGGAAGCCGGAATACCGGTGGTACGCTTTCTTAGTCTTGCCCCCTCCTCGGATACCGGTTTTCAAAAGGTGGTAGAACAAATAGGCGTACCGTTCTTTGTCAAACCGGCCAATCTTGGTTCCTCGGTGGGCATCAGCAAGGTCAAAAAAGAGGAAGAATTCCTGCCCGCTCTAAAAAACGCCTTCCAATATGACCAGACGGTACTCCTTGAGGAATTCATCGAGGGCCAGGAGGTCGAGTGTTCAGTTCTGGGAAATGAAAACCCCATCGCTTCCATTCCGGGCGAAATCGTTCCCCAGCATGAATTCTACTCGTATGAGGCCAAATACCTGGATGAAAAAGGGGCTATTCTCCTCATTCCAGCTCGACTCCCAAAAAAAATCGCCGAAACAGTACAGGAAATCTCTCTAAAGAGCTTTCAAACCCTCTCCTGCGAGGGCATGGCTCGGGTGGACTTTCTAATCCGTAACAAAAAAGAGATTTTCGTAAGCGAAGTGAATACCATTCCTGGGTTCACCAGAATCAGCATGTACCCGAAGCTCTGGGAAGCAAGTGGCATCACCTATCCGGAGTTAATCGACCGCCTGATTTACCTCGCCCTGGAGCGGTTTGAACGAGAGAAGCACCTGAAGACGCACTATATTCTGCCGGATAAGGGGTAGCAAGCTACCCCTTATCCTGGTTACTGAACTTTCAGACTTGACTTCAAGTCCCCAAACTTGCTGCACTTCGCATAGACTTCGATGGTGTCGCCTTTTTTGGCATCAATGAGTTGATACAGGACCACCTGTTCCTGAGGGGAATACTGAGAACTAAGGAACTGGGTAATGACCTCTTTTCCGTTCAGCGAGACTACCACCTTATCGATATAATGGTTACCCTTCGGGTCTGAAACACCATGAGGAATAGAGACACGCAGTACCTGAGTTTCCCCATCAAAAGTGACGTTGATATTCGACGGTGGATGCGCCATAGCAAAGCTGGATAAAATTCCCAGAACCAAGAGCACCAATAACCCTACGCTGATTTTTGACCACATCGTCTTCTTCCTCCTTTCTTCGTTTCGACCTTACTCATCGGTTGACCACAACAGACCAGCTCTCCTTCACCGACTTCTCTTACTTCCACCACGTTACCACACCTTTCACAACGAAAGATTTCGCCAACTTTTTCTACCCTGGCCATGCACAAACCTCCTTTCTTTTCGTCAAAATAACCATAACCGCTACAAGAAAATTCCTCAAAACCATTCAGAGCAATACCGGAAAATCAGAATTTTCAAGTGCAACCACTCCATTTCGGACAAGAGAAAGATGAAACGACTTCACCCTCACCCCTTTGGCGTACGCTTTCCGCAAGAGCACCGCCACCTCTTTATCTCGCTCCTCAAAAGGTGCACATCCGGTCACCCCCAGCAATGCCACCACAAAGATGATATAAGTCGGTATACCTTTTTGCTGAAGTTTAAGAAGGGTCTGGAAGTGCCTTCGACCACGTTCTGTGGGAGCGTCGGGGTATAGAGCCAGGCTCCCCTTCCGATACAACGCACTTTTTATTTCTCCGTACGCCTCTTCACTTTCCCTTATGAATCGGTAATCTAAGACCGAATTCCCTAAACGAGGGCTACGACGATACGTAAACCACATGGAAAGCCAGGGGAAAAACCCTTGAGAAAAGGCAACCTCAAAAGCCTTCATCTGTAAACCAGTATCAACGAGCACCAAGCCTTCTTTGTCTTCAACACCGATGAGCTTACCTGCGGTTTTACGGCCTGCATGAGGAACAAAAAATACTCTGCACCCTTTTCGCAATAGTTGTTCTAGACGCCCTGTGTTATTGAGGGAAAGCAGATTACGCTTTCCCTCAATGTCAACTTCCGCTACAAAACGATTGACTCTGTGTACCAAAAAAGCGGTGCATAATGACTCAATTTGGAAAAGGGCGGTACTCACCGTGAATGCAATGCCTTCAGGTTTTCAATCACTTCCTCCACGTGTCCTCGAACTTTGACCTTTTTCCAGACTTTTTCAATCTTTCCCTCCGGAGAAATGAGAAAGGTGCTCCGGGCAGCGGTTCCAATTTTTTGGAGAATACCCAATGCATTGCTCAACGTTCCATCGTCACTCATCAGAATATGCTTTAACCCATATTTCTCGGCAAATCTACGGTGACTTTCCGCCGATTGCGTGCTTACTCCTACCACTTCGCCTCCCAAAGCGTGAATTTCCTGCAGCCGTTGGCTGAATTCCAGTGCTTCCTTGGTACACCCCGGCGTTCCATCACGGGGGTAAAAATACATAATGACCCACTTTCCCAAAAGATCCTGCTTACGCAAGCGGACAACCGCGTTTTGCTCCGGTAAATAGGCATCATGTTCAAAATCAGGAAAATCAAGGAGCATCGAATATCACCACCTGTCTGACTAAAACCTGTATGGGATACGACTCCATAATTGGTCCACCGAAGCAGGCTTCTATCGTATCCCCAATCCTGAGAGTCGAAAAATCTATCCGTTCCCACTGCTCAAAGTTCCTCCGGAAAAACGAAGTCGAGGGGGTAACCCGTAATACTGCTCGGTCATAGATAGCGTCTCCCACAATAAGAATGTTCCCCTCGTTTTCACCCCCACGGTGAATTTCTTCCACCATCCCTTGCACATCTCCACAGGGAGGGGGAACATCCTCCAGCGGAAGGCATCCTCCCAAAAACAGCACCCAGAATAACACCCCCAAACGAAGACCAATACTAAGTATTACTTTCACCACTTATTCTTCCTTCGTCATCCCCTTCAAATCTTCCAGAGCATTCTTTTCCTCTTTACTGAGCACTTTGGAAAGGTCAAGGAGAATGAGCAATTTTCCCTCTAATTTCCCAACCCCGCGGAGGTACTCGGTATCAATAGAAGCAATAAACGGTGATGGTGGCTCAACCTTATCATCACTGATACGCAACACTTCGTCCACAGCATCCACAATCATCCCCACCGTATGGGGAGGCACTTCTACCACGACAATTCGGGTATCTTTGGTATCTTGCCTGGCAGGAAGGTTAAAACGCTTCCGAAGGTCCAGCACAGGAATCACCCTTCCCCTCAAGTTAATAACTCCCTCCACAAAGGTTGGCGCCCCCGGTACTTTGGTTACCGGCTGCATTCTGATAATCTCCTGCACCTGGGCAATATCCACACCGTAACTTTCCTCACCCAACTGAAACGCTACCAATTGCAGTTCTTGCGCCATGCTTCCTCACCCCTTTATTAAGCTTGTCTTCTCTACCCTATTTTTCGGTTTTTTTTCCAGCAATACTTTAGTCTTTCTATCGCTTCTTCTATATGATACCGCATTTTTGGAAAGAATGTGATTTTTAATCGAATCTTACACTCATTGGAATATCTTTTTTCCCCACCTGTTTTTTAATACAGATATAGTCAAATTGATGGGAAGGAGGTCTTTTCATGGTCAAACACAAAATGACCCAGCAAAATCTGGAAGGGGCTTACTCTGGAGAATCACAAGCCCACATGAGGTACCTCATCTTTTCAGAGGTTGCTGAGCGGGAAGGAAAACCGAACATCGCTCGCCTTTTCAAAGCCATTTCCTTCGCTGAACAGGTCCATGCTACCAACCATTTCCGCAATCTCGGCAACATTAACGATACGGTTAAAAATCTGGATATGGCTATCGCTGGTGAAACTTTTGAAGTGGATGAAATGTACCCTGCCTACGATGCGGTGGCGAAATTCCAGGAAGAAAAAGAAGCTCAGCGTGGAATTCACTACGCCTTAGAAGCGGAGAAAATTCATGCTGAAATGTACAAGAAAGCCAAAGAAGCGGCCATGCAGGGAAAGGACTTAGCGCTGGGAACCATTTATATCTGCCCGGTTTGTGGCTACACTGTGGAAAATGAAGCACCAGAATTCTGCCCGGTTTGTGGTGCAGCCCGAGAAAAATTTAAAGGTTTCTAAAGGAGGTTCTACCCATGACTTTTGAAGAACTCTTTAAATCAGCCGACTGGAAAGCGGAAAAACATGTCCCGGTTATCGAAGGACCGGACCAAGTGAAACAAGGAGAATGGGTCCATTTTCAAGTTACCGTGGGAAAGGAAATTCCCCATCCCAATACCACCGAACACCATATCCGCTGGATCGAAGCCTACTTCATGCCCCAGAATGGTAAATTTCCCTACCAGATTGGCAAGTTTGAATTCAATGCCCATGGGGAAAGTGCAGAAGGACCAAATCAGGGTCCAGTGTACACTCATTCCTACATTCAGTTTTCCCTCAAGACCAATCTCCCTGGAACGTTGCACGTAACATCGTACTGCAACATCCACGGTCTATGGAAAAACGAAAAGGAAATCAAGGTCGTGTAAACAAAAAACCGCTGGGTTCTACCCAGCGGTTTTTTCAAGATTTAATCTTTTCATTCCGCCTTTTCATCACTCCTGATCCTCCGAGATAGGCCGACCGAATCCGCTCATCCTGGGAAAGGTCTCGGGCTTTTCCTTCAATTGCAATCCGACCAGTTTCAAGGATATAGGCATAACTGGCGACGGCCAGAGCTTTACGGGCATTCTGCTCCACCAGAAGGATGGAGACTTGTTCTTCTTCGTGAATTTCACAGATAACGTGAAAAATTTCCTGAACAATCCGTGGGGCTAACCCTAAAGAGGGTTCATCCATGAGCAGAACCTGAGGGCGAGAAATGAGTCCCCGCCCAATGGCTAACATTTGCTGTTCACCACCAGAAAGAGTTCCAGCCAGCTGCCGACGGCGTTCCCACAATATAGGAAAAAGATGGAAAATCCAGTCCCTGCGGCGATTTTTTTCCTTCTGGTCAAGATTATTACGGACACTGTAAAGTCCTAACAACAGGTTCTCTTCCACAGTAAGGGTGGCAAAAATCCGACGTCCCTCAGGAACGTGGGCTAAACCTTGAGCAGGAAGTTCAAAAGGAAGGAAAGAATGAATATCCCGATTTCGAAAAAAAACCTGCCCTTTTTTCGGACGTAAGAGTCCAGAAATCGATTTTAAAAGGGTGGTTTTCCCGGCACCGTTTGCCCCAAGGACTGCAACGATATCCCCTTTTTTGAGTTCGAGGGTTACTCCTTTCAGGGCATCCACCGCTCCATACGCCACCCACAAATCCTGAATACGCAACAGGGTTTCCATATTACTCGTCTTCCTTGCCCAGATACGCTTCGATAACCATGGGATGATTATAAATCTCCTGGGGAATCCCTTCAGCAATTTTATTCCCCATATCCATCACGCTGACCCAATCGGAGATTCCCATCACCACATTCATATCATGTTCAATGAGGAGCATAGTCAATCCCTCCTCAGTTAGATCCTGCAGGAGCTCCATCAGTTCCTCCGATTCTTTGTCGTTGAGACCAGAAGACGGCTCATCGAGAATGAGGAGTTTCGGGGCTGTGGCTAAAGCTCTGGCAATTTCAAGGTATCGCTGTTTCCCATATGGAAGATTTTTGGCCAGTTCGTTCCGATATTCCCAAAGGCCGACCTGATGGAGCCGGAACGAAGCAATTTCAACAAACTCCCGTTCCTCCTTAAGCTGGGAAGGGGTTCGCAAAATAGATGCCCAGACTCCCGCTTTCCCATGACCATGCAGGCCAGCCATGACATTCTCAACGCAGGTCAAAGCCGGAAAGAGACGAATATTTTGAAAGGTGCGGGCAATACCCCGGGAAACGATTTGATGAGGTTTAAGACCGGTGATATCTTCACCACGGAATAATACCCGACCACTATCCGGACGGTAAATCCCGGTAATGATGTTAAAAAGGGTGGTCTTTCCTGCTCCATTTGGACCAATGAGGCTAGTGATTTTTCCCGGACACACCTTGAGGTCATAATTGCTCACTGCCACCAGCCCTCCAAATCGAAGAGTTACGCTACAGGTTTCCAGAAGACAATCATTCTGGATGGCTCTTTCTAACTGGGGGGTCACCCTTTCCTGAACGAGTAACCGACCATGTTGTACGAGCCATTCATCGTTTTCGCGAAGACCCCAAACGCCGAGGCCCTGAAAGCCAAGACCCTCGCGTTTACGGGGAAGTAGCCCTCCGGGACGGAAAATCATCATCACCATGAGCGCCAACCCAAAGAAAAGGAGTCGGAAACTGGCAAACTGGCGGAAAATTTCTGGAAAAATCACCACCGCCGCAGCACCAAGAAGCGTCCCGGGAATAGAGCCGAGTCCCCCCAAAAGAACGATACAGAAAAGGAGGGCCGATTCCATGAACAAAAAACTCTGGGGTGAAACCACCATCATTTTGGAGGCATACACGCTCCCGGTGAGTCCCGCCAGGGCAGCTCCCAGAGTGAAGGCAAGCAGCTTATAGTAACGAACATCAACACCGGTTGTCTCAGCTGCGATTTCGTCTTCCCGAATATAATTCCAGGCTCGACCCACCCGTGACCCTTGCAGGCGCAAAAGCCCTCCAATGACCAAAACCACAATAATCCAGATAAAATAGTAAAAATGGGTGGGAGTGGTAACTACCCAAGAACCGACCATCGGTGCTTCCACACCAGTAATCCCATTAGGACCATTGGTAAGCCCCCAAGGGTTATTGACAATTCCAATGCGTACAATCTCACCAATTCCAATGGTGACGATGCACAAATAATCCCCCCGCAGGTGAATCACCGGTGACATCACAAGGTACGCAAATCCCGCCGCCGAAAGGGCACTCAAGGGTAAAAGCCAAAACACCGGAACGTTGAACATGGTGTTGAGGATAGCCGTGGTATAGGCACCAATAGCGTAAAACGCCGCATGCCCCAGGTCAAAAAGTCCCACCTCTCCCAAAACTACGTTGAGACTCAATCCCAAAAGACTGTAAATACCCACAAAAAATCCCACATCAATCCAGTAATTGTTGACAAATGGGAACACCGGAAAGAGGAAAATGAATATGCCCGTAAGAACCATCATCAACAAGGAAGAAACACGCCTTTTCACCTGGCGAGAGAACGGTGCAGAATGATTCTTCCCTAAAAGAAGGCGCTGGCGAACCATTTCCACAACATTCATTGTCACTACACCTTTTCAGCCACTTTTTCCCCGATAAGCCCCGTGGGACGAAAAATGAGAACAAGGATCAGAATCAAAAAAGTGAAACCATCCTTCCAGGCACCGCCCCCTGGAACATACCCAGCAAGCATCGTTTCCATAATACCAAGCAGAATCCCCCCCAGCATGGCACCGGGGATGTTACCAATACCTCCAAGAATCGTGGCAGTAAAAGCTTTTAACCCATAATTCCAGCCCATACTGAACTGAATGGAGCGGTAATACATCCCATTCATCACTCCAGCCATTCCCCCCAGAGCCGGCCCCAGGGTGAACACAAAGAGAATCACCTTTCGAATGTCAACCCCAAGCAGCGTGGCCGTTTCCCGGTCAAGCGCCGAAGCCCTTACCGCCGCTCCAAAAGGGGTTTTCTCCACCACATAATAGATAATACTCATCACGAGAAGCGAGAGAATCAAAATCAGGATTTTCAAAAAAGAAATCGAGATTCCCAAAAAATGAAAGGAAGCTGCGGGAATGAGTTGGCTCGGGTATACCTGGAAGCGCGGACCCCATAAAGCCATAATACCATTCTGGATGAAAATGGACATCCCCAGCGCGGAAACTACAAGTGGTAGCCTTCCTGCGGGATAGACCGGCCGATACGCAACTCGTTCCACCACAATCCCAGCTCCAGCGTTGGCAAAGAAAACAAATCCCATAGCCAGAGCCATTCCCCACCATAAACCCACGGATTGGGTGATCCAACTGGTTCCCCAGACAAGAAAGGTATACCCCAGGTAACTTCCCAGGGTAAAGAGGTCTCCATGAGCAAAGTTAATGAGTTTCATCACCCCGTATACCATGGAGTACCCCAAGGCTACCAGTGCGTAAAACGAACCAACTGTCAATCCATTAATAAGCTGTTCCAAGAAAACCTTCACGTAGAATCGCCCTCTCTATGGAAACTGCAAATGGCCGAACGCAGGTGCGTTCGGCCACGCTATGTCAAGGCTGAAAGAGTTCGAGCTGCCCTTTTTCGTTATACCGATACATGGCGTAGGGAATATCTTTACGGTCACCACGTTCGGTAAAGTAAATTGGGCCGGTAATTCCTGTGGCGTTTTGCATGGCGCGCATTTCCCGGGCCAAGATATCCGAATCCGTTGACCCGGTGTTCCTAATGGCCTGGGCAACGGCAAACAAAGCATCAGCCGCATAAATCGGCCAGGGAGAGGAGGGAATCTCACCAAACTTCGCTCGGTAGGCTTCAAAGAAGGCTTGGGACTTCGGCGTATCAAGGTCCTGGGGAAGTGGTTCCTGGGTCATGAGCGTTCCCACCACATACTCAAGACCGGCAATTTTCACAAAATCGTCGTTGGGAACGGCGTTACTCCCCACAAAGGGAATGGTAATGCCGAGTTCCCTCCCCTGACGCACCAGGAGTCCAGCCTCAGGATAATAAGCAGTATAGTACCAGACATCAGGGTTACTCTCCCGCAGTTTGGTGAGCGCAGCGCTATAATCCTGTTCCCCAGGGGTAATGGCGTCGTAGTAGACAATTTCCGCACGACCTTCTTGAATATACGGTTCTAAGTATTTTCGCGTTTCTTCTGCTACCCCTTTTCCATAAGTTTGGTTATCGTGCATAATGGCAATTCGTTTCCATCCCATGGTTTCCACGGCAAACTTGGCAAAAAAAGCCCCCTGAGAGTCATCTCGCCCACAGGTCCGGAAAAAGTAAGGACGTTCTTTATCCATGGTCAGTCTGACCGCTGTCGCCCCATAGGCAACAGAAATCACCTTATTGCGGTCATAGAGGTCCGCTGCCGGCTCGGTGACTGAAGAACCGTAACTAGCAATGGCTGCTACCACTTTTTGCGAAATCAGACGCTGTGCAGCCAGAGCGCTATCACGGGGGTTCGAAGCGTCATCGGCCACAACAATTTCAATCAGTCGACCGTTTATCCCCCCCTCCTTGTTGAGGAGCTCCGCAGCCAGTTCCACACACTGTTTGGCCATCTGCCCCTCGATGGCGAAACTCCCGGTAATTGGCGCCTGGAGTCCAATACGAATCGGTTCTCCAGCCCATAGCTGTCCTGTGAAAATACCTCCAAAAATACCAGTCACAATCCAGAAAACCACCAATGCTTTTCTCATCCACTTCTCCTCCTTCTTCTTGGTCAATTTCCTTCTCTAATTTCCATTATAACAGAAGCTGACGCATCCTCCATGTCCATAGCACCCCATCGAACCGTATCTCGTTACAAATTTTCCTGTTTCAACACCTCCTTTTCGTTCTCTTCAAAGATAGTCTGTATTTCTTCTTCGGTCTTACGCAGGCGTTCCCGCAAGAAGCGGGAGAGAGCAGTAGCTCGTTTCACCTTTTCCACCAACAAATCAACGCTCACCTCCCCTCTTTCAAGTTCCTCCACAATAGTTTTCAGTTCCTGAAAAGCCGCTTCATAAGAAAGTGCCATCGGTTCTTTCATGCCTCTCTTTCACCTCACTCATAAGCTGACCATCATGCGTCTGGGTATATAGTTTTTGCCCCACTGAGCAGTCGTGAACACTTTTGACGATTTTCCCCTCTGAAAAGGTGAGCGTATACCCCCGGCGAAGCACGTTGGAGGGATGAAGCAACACCAGCGCTTTTTCCTCTTGATCCAGTGATTGCTTCATTTCCTCAAGCCTTTTTACAGTCTCCCGGCGGAAAGCCTGTTCAAGGTCGTGCTGTGTCACCCTTGCTTTCTCAAGAAAAGCCCGGAGAAGCAAATCGAAGCGCTCTTCGAAGCGAAGATGTTTCTCCCGTTCTTTCTGAAAAAGAAGCAAAGCATCACCCCGAAACCGCCGTATCCAATCACTGAGTTCCATCTGGTAGCATTCTAAAGTTTCCCAGGTAGCCCCCCAGAGACGAGATAATTCTCTGTTGAGTCCTTCCTCAAAAGCTTTGACCCGGTCAACCAAGAAATCGGCCACCGCAGTTGGCGTCTTTAGGGCAGAATACGATACACAATCCATCACGCTTTCATCTCTGTGATGGCCAATTCCAGTGAGTACCGGAAGAGGGAATTCAGCGACCATTTTGCCCAGCGCATAGCTATCAAAGCAACTTAAATCCACTCTGGAGCCACCACCCCGCAAGACCACCACCACATCAAAATGCCGGGCCTCCATTCGAACCGCCTCAAGAGCACCAAGAAGAGAAAACTCTGCCTCTTCGCCCTGAACAAGGGTTGGGAAAAGCTTCACCGTAAATCGAAAGCCATAAGGGTTCTCCTTAAGGTGCATCAAAAAATCCTCAAACCCTGCCGAGTGTTCTGAAGACACCACGGCAATCCGCTGCGGCACAAGAGGAAGGGAAATCTGGCGATTTTTTTCCAAAAGACCCTCCTGAGCAAGACGTTGCAGAATTTCCCGACGCTTCCGCGCCATTTCACCCAGAGAATAGTTGGAGTTAATCCCCTGTACCTCCAGGCTGAGACCGTAAGCCGGATGAAAGCGTAACCGTCCCTGTAAAAGAATTTTCATCCCCACCTTGAGACGTTGTCCAGTCTCGTCCTCAAACATATCCACAATTTTTGCTGATGAAGACCAGATTATTCCCCGAATCCGGGCTTTAACCGAATCGCCTTCTTTTTCGACCAGTTCCAGATAAATATGAATCCGCTTGCGCAAGTCGGCGATTTCGGCCACCACCCAGAAAGACGAAGAGAAATACCCCTCCACCAAAGCCTGCACTGCCTGCAAGAGGCCAGAAAGAGTGAAAACGACGTTTTCTTCTGGTTGAAGATGGAAAAATTCCACACCTAACCCCCTCTCTTTTTCTCCATCACTCATTATACTTTTTCCTAAAAATTGGATAAACTATAAAGCGACAGTACAAAGAAGGGAGGAACAACATGAAAACATACAAAATCGGTGTGATTCCCGGTGATGGCACTGGACCAGAAGTAGTCCGTGAAGGACTCAAAGTGCTTGAAACAGTAGCAAAAAAGGCACAGTTTACCTACGAGATCGTGCTCTACCCATTCGGTGGAGAATATTACCAAAAAACCGGAGAAACTCTCCCCGAATCAGCCCTGGAAGAATTTAAAAAACTTGATGCTCTATACCTCGGTGCCATTGGACATCCTGAGGTTAAACCGGGAATTCTCGAACAGGGTATTCTCCTCAAAATTCGCTTTCGCCTCGACCAGTATATTAACCTCCGACCGGTAAAACTCTATCCGAACGTTTGGACCCCTATCAAAGATAAAGGGCCTGAAGAAATCGACTTTGTGGTGGTGCGGGAAAATACCGAAGGCCTGTACGTGGGTGCCGGAGGATTCCTCCGGAAAGGCACTCCTGATGAGGTCGCCATCCAGGAATCCATCAATACCCGCAAAGGTGTGGAACGTTGTATCCGTTTTGCCTTTGAATACACCCGTAAACGCAATAAAAAGAAAAAACTCACCCTCTGCGGTAAAACCAATGTCCTTACCTTTGCTTTCGATCTCTGGGAACGAACTTTCCAGGAGGTAGCGAAAGAGTACCCCGACATTCAAACCGACTACGCCCACGTGGACGCTACGACCATGTGGATGGTGAAAAATCCAGAATGGTTTGATGTCATCGTCACCGATAACATGTTTGGGGACATCATCACCGACCTTGGAGCGATGATTCAAGGTGGCATGGGCATTGCCGCCGGAGGAAACCTCAACCCTCAAGGTGTATCCATGTTTGAACCTATCGGCGGTTCTGCACCCAAGTACACCGGGATGAATGTTATTAATCCTCTTGCTGCTATTTGTGCTTTGGGAATGCTCCTTGAAACCATCGGAGAAGAGCACGCCTCTTGGATGGTGGAAAACGCGGTCACCAAAGCCTTAGAAAGCGGTAAAATCAAAAGCATGAGCGCTGGCAAGATGGGTCTTTCCACCCAAGAAGTGGGAGACCTGGTGGCCTCAATGGTTGAATAAAAAGGGTGGTCTTCGCGACCACCTTTTTGGATTTTCAAGATTTTCCCTTACTTTCACAAAACTCAGTATTACCAGGAAACCTTTGCGATTTGAAAAAAGGTGATAAACTGGTGGTAAACCGAAAGGACGGGAAGGATTATGAAAAAAAGGGTAGCAATATGGATTCTTTTTGTGGTGACAGCAAGCATTGTTTTTCTTCTCCCTGGATGCCTATGGCGCATGCTGAGCGGTGGTGCAACGGGAACAGCCCCCACTTCTACCGCTTCACCCACGGTGAGCTGTCCTGCGGGATGTTGCCCCTGCCCAACACCTACACCTGCCTGCGTACCCTGTCCAACACCAACCCCCACCTGCGTACCCTGTGCAACACCGACAGCAACACCGTGCATACAGTGCTCTTTTTAAGATGGAGGAAAGAACTATTCTAAAGAACCCCCACCTTCCTGAGTGGGTGGGTGACCAGAGGAGGATGATTCCAGAGGGGTTCCTCCTTCTTGAGTAGGAGTGGTACCAGAAATACCCGGCGAACCCGATGGCACACCCTGGCCAGAGGAAAGAGATGGCTTCTGGCGAGAGGAAGCAATGAATTGCCGTATTTCCATTTCCACCAGGTTGAAATTGTTGTACTTATCTAAAGCTTCCTCCAGCACTCCGGCTGTTTGTTCCATGTCAACACCACTACGGCGGGCACGTTCTAAGAGGGTGGCAATTTTCGTAACCTCTTCACTTTTCAGATTTTTGACCACCACCTTTTCAGCGACACTACCCACTTTTACTGGATCCACACCAACCTCAAGCAGGGTGGAGATTGAAGCAATAATCTTCGGCAAGTCTTTGGGACTCGTGTTCTTGACTCGTTGCACCACTTCGCGCAAAAGCGGCGCCGGTACCGAAAGTTCGATAGAGAGCGCGAGATCCGTTAAGGTCTTTTCCCGGGCTTTTCCCTCAATCCCGGCATCATCCAAAATTTCCTTGGCTTCGAGAAGGGCCTTTTTTCTTCTTTCCAGAGTCTGAACTAGAATATAGGGATTAACCCGTTTCCCAACACCTTCTTTAAATTTAGAAAAAATAAAAGATACCGGAAGATTCTGAACTGATATTTCTTGGGTGATTGCCGTAACTCGATTTTGCAAGTACGCTTTTTCTTCCTCGGTGTAGGAAGACCTGGAAACGATATCTTCGACATTCGAGGCCCAGACTGGAAGAATAGAAATAACGAGGAAAAGAAAAACCCAAAAAACACCAATTTTTCGCATACCTTACTCGCCGTTCAGGCCGTCAATCACTAATACCGAATTGCGATTACCAAACCCATCGGAAATCTGCCGGGGTGCGCTGGGGTCAGGAACCCATTCTTTCCCATCCAAAAGGAAACCGTAAGCATATTTTCCAGGCCGCAGACGCACAGTAATCTTCCAACAATTCTCTTTGACTTTTTCCATATCCAGGTAATTCCAATCACTGAAATCACCCGCTACCGCCACAATTTTAGGATTCTGAATTGGAGAATAAAAAACCAGCTCGATTTTTCGATAACCAAAATAGCGGGAGATTTCCAGGCGGGGGAAAATGGGCCAAGTGGTGATAAACATAACCAGAAGAAAGGAACAAGCCAAAGCTACAACCACACGCTTTTTGAAAAAAGTATACGGTCGACTTTTATGATCAATGGTTTTCATCACTCGCTCGGCAAAATCGATACTGACCTCCTGCCGAGGGAGACTATGAAGATAACAAACCAACTTTTCTTCTTTACGGTCCATTACACCCACCACTTTTATATACGCATGTCTATCCTTTAAGTTTCACTCCAGATATCCTTCCAACCATTCCTTCAGCTTTTTCCTTGCTCGATGAAGACACGATTTTACCGTCCCCACTGGCAAATCCATAATCTGGGCAATTTCCTCGTACGAACAGTCTTCCAGATGCCGTAAAACAACGATTTCTCGAAGGTTCAAAGGAAGGCGCTCAATGGCCTTTTCAATTTTTTCCCGAAGCTCTTCATTCAGAACGGTCCGAAGCGGATCCGGAGAATGCTCTTCTTCGATTAACTCCCCCATTTCCGTATCCCCGTCTTCACTGACGGCAAAATTGAGCGACAGGTCCACATCTCCCCTTTTTCGCTTTCGGAAGTAATCAAGGCACACATTTCGGGCAATGGTATAAATCCAGGTGGAAAATTCGTAAGCGTGATTGTATTGACGCAAGGAGAAAAACGCTTTGACAAAGGTAGTTTGTGCCAGGTCCTCGGCTTCTTCTTTCTGCTTGACCATATAGTAAATATAATTGAAAATTTTATCTTCGTAACGATGCACAAGGAGCGCAAAGAGTTCTTTTTTCCCGTTTAGGACTTCTTGAACAATTTCCCGATCTTCTTGAGGATACATTGACCGGCAAACTTACAGGAAGTTTTGTTTCAGCCAGTTAATGCGAAAATAGACGCTCTGAATCAAAGATGATCCATCCGCCCATTTAGCACCCGGATAATCCCGGACAATACCCAAATAGACCTCATAGGCTTCCAGGTACCGTCCTAACTTTTCCAAGCACAGACCTTTATGGAAAAGGGCCGCAGGAGCAATGAGTATGCCATTATACCATTTCCCCTGGGGATACCGGGTGATACAGGTTTCAAAGGACGATAGCGCTTCCGAAAAACGGGATGCTTTATAAAACGAAGCACCAGCAAAGTACTGGGCGTCATCAGAAAGGTCAGTATCAGGATATTTTTCCACGTACTCTAAAAACCGGCTGGCTGCCCGGTTATAGAATTCCAGCTTATAAAGGCAATGAGCCATGGAATACAGTGCTTTTCGACCCGCTTCACCACCCTGATTGACGGCATTTTCATAAGCAGAAAGGGCTTTGGTGTATTCACCCACAATGTAGTAACAATCCCCCATTTCATAATACGCATTCCCCAAAAGTTCGCTCTGGGAATATTGCTCCACAAAACGCTGGTATTCTACAATAGCCTTCCAGTAATCTTTCAGCCCCTCCCCAAAACTTTTGGCAATCAGGTACTGAGCGTCATCGGCAAAGTCACTCGCAGAGGATGTAACAGATTCAAGGACTGAAACCGCTTCAAAATACCGGTCAAGCTCAAAAAGCGAAGCACCCTTGACAAACCTGATATCAAACACATCACGACTTGAAGGATACAAAACAAGGAATACCTCGGCTTCCCGAAGTGCCCGCTCATACAATCCACTTTCATAGAGAAGAAAAACATATTCCTTTAAAGTCCTTTCGGATTGAGGAAGGAGCGTAATCACTGAAAGAAAAACCGTTTCATCTGGAGAGACAGACACCTGTCGAAACGCACCCACATACGAATCAGCCGAGAAAAAGACAAAAGTCTGCCCCGCTGGAACGTCCTCAAGGCGAAAATGTCCCTCACTGTCCGTAATCGCTTTTACACCCCCTGCTTCAACCAGGGCTCCCGTAAGAGGGCCATTACCTCCCCACACTTCCCCTTCTATCGACCCCTTCTTGACATTCCCCAAGCAACCGGTCAAAAAGACCAGAATGACCACCATCCCCAGAGCAAGACACCTTTTCATCAGCGTTCCATCCTTTCCAGGCTCGCCAATTCTCTCTTTGCCAAACCATAGTTTCTGTAATCCGAAGAAGCATGTTCAACCACGAAACGAAATTTTTCCTTGGCCTCCTCGTTTTTTCCCTGCGCTTTCAGGATAAGAGCCAAAAAATAATGAATTTCCACGTTATCAGGTTGAAGAGAAAGCGCCAGGCGCAGAGCTTCTTCGGCTTCATCATGTTCCTTCATCCGGTAATAGACAAAACCCAAATGCAAAAGGTATAGAGGATTTTGAGGAGAAAGCTCCACGGCTTTTTTTAGGGCCATCAGTGCTTTCTGCCATTCGTTGATTGTAGGAGCTTCACTGCGCAATTCGTGGATATATCCCAATCGCAACCAGCTCCAGTGGTCCTCAGGGTTTTCGGCCAGATGTTTCCAAAAAGCCTGCACCGCCTTTCCCGAAATCGACAGGGCTTTACGATATTCTCCTTTTTCCAGAAGAATCAAACCCATCTCGTAATAGGCATCGTGAAGCCGCACCCCCTCCTGGACACACTGTTCAAGAAGCGCCATCGCCCTGGTGTAATCCCCCTCCGTCTTAGCGTTGAGCGCCTGCTCCACCAGGTCAACGTGATGTTCCAGCACGGAAGCCGAGCCCAAGCCATGAAAAAAAACCAACAAGAAGATTCCCAACCATTTTCCGTATCGCATCCTCTCACTTCCTATCCATCAGCAAGTATAACACAAAACCAAAAACACCAAATACGATGTCTGGCATCCAGGCTGCAAGCCAGGGAACCATAATCTCTCCCCGCCCCAGAGAGCGAAAAACCGAAAGAAGGATATAGTAAACGAAGGCAAGGATTACGGTGACAATCACTCCCAGGGTTTTGCTATCTTTTCGTCGTTGCAACCCCAGGGGCATTCCTATCAGAATAAACATCAGAGCGGAAAAGGGAAGAGCAAATTTGAGGTGATAGGCCACTTCAAGCTTTTGGGTATTTGACCCAGCTTTCTTGAGGATTTCAATTTGCTGGCGGAGCTCCCGAAAAGACATTTCCTCAGGATTGCGCTGTTTTTCAAAAAATTCCTTGAGTTCCTCTCTCATGTCAATGGTCATCCGCGAAAAGGCCATCTCTTCTTCCAGGCGACCCTCATCGTTGTACCGACTCAGTACTCCGTCTTCAAGGAGCCACTGATCCTCTAACCAGCGCGCTCTCTGAGCCACAATCACATTGGGAAAGAAGCGGGACTTACCCATCTCATAGATGATCACTCGACGCATTTCCCAGGTACGGTTATCAAGTTCATTCACATAAAAATAGCGGTCTTCCGAATCACGGAAAAAGACATTCTGCTGAATTCTGGGCGGAGTCTTCTTGTAAACGTATTCCCGCAAAAGAACTTGGGCACGATGGTTAGTTTCCGGAACCACCAGGTCGTTGAGGGCAAAAGACCCCAACGCCACCAGAAGCGAAAACACAATATAAGGCCAGAGAAATCGCTTCAAGCTCACTCCACTTGCCTCAATGGCCACGAGTTCGCTATCCCGGCTTAGCCTTCCCAGATTGAGTTCCGCCGCAAGAAGTGCGGAAATGGGAAAGGTCATCACCATCTGAGCCGGAATGTAGAGGAGTAAGATTTCTATCGCCACAAACAAGGGAACCTGTTCATTCACAAAAAACTCTGCCAGCTCGAAAAGTACCTGAACAAGCATCACAATGGTCACTGCGCCGACCCACAGAAACATTCCTGAAGCACTTTCTCTCATCACATATCGGTCCAAAACCTTGGCAAACAAAAAGACACCACATCCTTTGGAAAAAATTTTGGTAATTAGTTTCTACCTCTTTTGAAGTCGCTGAGTTTCACGGCGTAACGATATTTATCCCTCAGAAAATTCGGGTATATCCTGCAGGACGGCTATCCGTCAGCTTCTCATGGGCAATGACCAGTTTTCGCACAATGCGTAACCCGTACGGACAGCGTTTTTCACATTCACCACACTGATTACAGGTAAGAGCGTTTGGCGCCATCGATGCATAGGTTTCCTGCGCATAGTCCTGGTTCCCAAACCAGAAACGCAGGCGGTCCCGGAGGGCATATTCCGCTGGATTGCGAACCTGGTCATCCTTCATTTGTCGGTCATATTGCCCTTCAAGGAGGAAAATCTTTGGGATATCAATCCCCTGTGGGCAAGGCAGACACTTACCGCACTGCCGACACACGTACTGACCGAGTTCTGGAGCATCGAAAAACCACCGTTCTTTCTCTTCCTCGCTCATGGGGGTGAGTTGTTCCACCAAAGCCATATCGCTTCGCAGGTACTCTTCGGTATTGGCCCCCAGAACCAGACAGCTCACCGGAAGCGAAAGCGTATACCGGAGGGCTGCCTCAGGGTTTTGCCACAAAAACCCATCAGAAAAAACCTTCATGGCCAGTACTCCAGCACCTTTTAACTGTGCCAGAGGTATCACTCTTTCTTCCCAACCTGGAAAATGAAACCGATCAAAATAATTTAGGGGAATCATTAGAGCATCAAATGGATAGAGCGAAAGCGCCTTTTCAGCCACTTCTGGGGTTACGTGGTTTGAAAAAGCTACGTAACGGATTTTCCCAGCATTTTTGGCCTCTTCTATCCCTTCCAGCGCTCCACCTGGAGCACTCACCGCATCGAGGACCTCATAGCGGTTGAACTCATGGATAAAAAAGAGGTCAATCCAGTCCGTCTGCAATCTCTTGAGGCTTCCATCGATTGATTGTACAATTTCTTTCCTGGTTCTACTTTTTGATTTCGTCGCCACCACGCATTCCCTGCGGCGAGTTTTTAACACGGCACCAATCTTTCGTTCCGAATCTCCATGGCCATAACTTTCCGCTGTTTCCAGATAATTTCCTCCCAGATCAAGATAGCCATTCACCAACCGCACCGCATCCTCAAAAAGGAGTTCCACCAGGTGAAAACCACCAAGGCCGACCAAGGAAAGGGTTACATCGGTCTGACCGAGTCTTCGTTTTTCCATGCTCTGTACCTCCTCAAGATATTATTCCACAACGTCTATCACGCTTAGAATCAAATCTTCCAGAAAGATATTCCGCTTCAGATTATTGCCGAAAGTCGATATCATTAACTTCCTTTTGGAGTCCCGAACCGAGCAATGATGTCTTGAAGCAGAGCAAGACATTCCGAAGGATTTTCGGCTTTTGCGTGATCTTTGAATCTTTCCAGTTCCCGCAGAAAGGAGTCATCCACAACACCCCAAGAAAGCACTCGCAAGATTTTGGGATGTACGGTTTTTTCAACCTTTTCCTCTTTTTCCCAGAGGTCTTCTCGAATTCGTTCTCCTGAACGCGTTCCGATGAACCGAATCCCGACTTCCTCAAGGGTATATCCTGAAAGCTCAACGAAATTTCGGGCAAGATCCAGAATTTTGACTGGCTTTCCCATGTCCAGGACAAACAGATCTCCGGAACGACCCATTGCCCCAGCCTGCAGGACAAGTCCCACTGCTTCTTCAATGGTCATGAAAAACCGTTCCATGTCAGGATGGGTAATGGTTAGGGGTAAACCCTCCTCCAGTTGCTTTCGAAACACCTCCACCACGCTTCCCCGACTCCCCAGCACATTCCCAAAGCGCACTCCGATAAGCTGAGTGGACGAATCACTATAAGCACGCAGAAGCATTTCTCCAATTCTTTTGGTGGCTCCCATGATATTTGCAGGATACACAGCTTTATCAGTCGATATAAAAATTAACTTTTTCACCCCGTAAGCTCTAGAAGCTCCAATCACGTTCACGGTACCAAAAATGTTATTGGTTATCGCTTCATAGGGGTTTTCCTCCATCAATGGTACATGTTTGTGAGCCGCGGCATGAAAGACCACTTCTGGCTTTTCCCTGGCAAAGATGGCCAAAATCCGTTCCCTATCCCGGATGTCGGCGATGTAGCTTCGCATTGAGAGTTCAGGATATTTCCACCTGAGTTCGAGCTCCACATTAAAAATGCTATTCTCGCCCCGCCCAAGAAGAAGGAGTCTTCTTGGATGGTACATAACCACCTGTCGGCAAATTTCTGAACCAATCGATCCTCCTGCACCGGTTACAAGAACCACCCGGTCCGCAAGATATTCGCTGATGGCAGAAGAATCAAGGCTTACCACCTCTCGTTCCAGAAGGTCTTCCAGCTTTACTCTGCGCAGCTTGCTCACGCTCACTGTCCCATCGATGAGTTCCCATATACCAGGCAAGGTGCGCAAAGCAACCTTTACCGAAGAGGCCAGGGTCACAATTTGCCTGAAAAGTGACGGTTTTGCCGACGGAATGGCAATCAGGACCTCATGTACATGCAAATCCTGCACCATTCTGGGCAAATCCCCAATGCCTCCCAAAATTCTCGCTCCGTGAATCACCTTTCCTCTTTTGTGACGGTCATCATCGAGCAATCCAACCACCTCATATCCAAGCTCAGGGTGCGCCTTAATCTCTCGCAGGATTTTCTCTCCGGCGTCGCCAGCTCCGATAACAAGAACCCTCTTGGACCGGGCCACACCCCTGACACCCTCTCTCCTTTTCTCCCTCTCATGCCACCATCGGACTACCACCCTCACAAAAAAAAGGAAAAGCAGGGTGGTGGTATAGGAGATGACCACCACCGACCGGGGGAAACTTTGAAAAGGAAAAATAAAATACAGGAACGTAAAGGTAAGTTTTTCCAGGGTTATAACCAACACCAGGTCCCGCAGAGCATCGAGACTGAAATACTCCCATAACGGCTGATGAATGCGAAAAAGAAAATAGAAAACGAGAAAAATAGGAATTTCTCTGAGAATCACCCAAGGAATCACCCGCGCATAAACCTGTGGCAAACGAAACTCAAATCGGAAAAAGAAGGCAAAAACAGTAGCCAACACCAGGGATGCAATGTCAATCAAAAAATGCCCCACCGCGCTTTTGAAAAAGGAAGAGGACATTAAATCACCTGAAACCCTTTTATAAGCTTCATCAAGAATGCATCCCTCCTATATTGTTTTTTTCCTCACAATGTCTGTCAATTTGTTTTTCCATGGTAGGTAATTTACTTCTTCTCACCCAGTACAGGTTTTGCAGGTATACCCACTACGGTGGTCAAAGGAGGAACATCTCGAATAACCACCGCTCCTGCACCTACGGTAGCCCAGCAACCGACCGATTTTTCGGGTATCACTACGCTACCAATACCCAAAAAACTCCCTTCCTCAACCACAACCGAACCTGCAAGATGTACCCCAGGAGCAAGGTGAACAAAATCGCCCACAGTGCAGTCGTGATCCACAGTCACGCCGGTATTAATAATAACATGGTCTCCTACCGCGGTGCCAGGCTGAATCACAGTACCTGCAAATACTACCGTTCCTTTTCCAATCCTGACATCCTGGGAAACAAAAGAATGAGGATGAACGGCGGTAACCCATTCACAACAACCCCCGAAGTCTTCTACAATTTTTTTGCGCATCTTATTGTCGCCCACGGCAACAACAGCCCGAACAAACTTTCCCGATCGAAGCATCTCCAGAGGACCGAGGATGGGAATATCAAAGATTTTTCGCCCCCACTTTGTCTCATTATCATCAAGAATTCCCTCGACCGAAAAATCCGCCGCTAAAAGCGTAGCGAGAACCACTTTGGCATGCCCTCCTCCCCCCACAACCACAACTCCGTTCATTGCTTCACCCCGTTTTTCCCCTAAATTCAGGCATAGTGACATGTCCTTCAGCACTAATGCCTTCCCCTTTCAACACCAAAAATAACGTCTTCCAGAGGATTTGCAAATCCAGCTTCAAATTCCAGTGGTCCACGTACCACACATCCAGCTTAAACTTTTCCTCCCAGGATATGGCATTTCGTCCGTGGACCTGAGCCCATCCAGTGAGGCCTGGTTTTACTTCATGGCGACGGGCCTGTTCCGGGGTGTAGCGCGAAAGGTATTCCATGAGTAAAGGTCTGGGACCGACAAAACTCATATCCCCCCGCAGGATATTCCATAATTCTGGAAGTTCGTCTAAGGAAGTGCGACGCAGGAATTTTCCCAATTTCGTCAAGCGTTTCTCATCAGGAAGAGGATTACCTTCCTGGTCATAGAGTACCAGCATGGTCCGAAACTTATAAAGGAGAAATGGTTTCCCGTGGAGGCCAGGGCGGCGCTGACGAAACAGTACTGGCCTACCCATGGTGAAATAAATGAGTGATGCCACCACCACAATGACCGGAGAAAGCACTACCATTGCCACTGCGGCCAAAATAAGATCAAGAAGCCTCTTTCCCAATTTTTGATGCCAGATAGTACCCACATCGAACACCTATATTATTATTTTAACACGCAGAACAGGCAGAAACGTCTGGTTTTCTGGTTTCAACTTTCTAAAGAATGGCAAACCGAAAACCAAACGACACGTTGCCTTTACCATTCCATCAATTTATTCTCGACTCTGGCAATGATTGTGAAATCTCGGTCGTCATGCAAAAGGTAGAGACCATTTTCAATCGCTGTCTGAACGATGATAAGATCGACGGTACTGCGTATCGTGAACCCCGCTTTCCGGCAACGGAGATAAAGAAGGGCTGCTTTTTGATACGATTCACGACCATATTGGAATTCATAAAATATCTGCGAAGAGAGGTACTTTTCCAAGACTCTGAATTCCTTTTCGTCTCGAGCACCCTGCAAAACTTCCTGGTAAATGCAATAATTGATTCCAAAAGGAATACTCTTCTTGAGCAGTTCCTCAAATTTTCTGGTTTTTTCGTTTTCGATTCCTTTCAGAAAGGGGATGAGCACCGAAGTGTCGACCAGAATCACAGGGTATTCCTCATACTTTTATAATCGTACTCTTCAGCGAATTGTATTTTCCCCTTCAATTCCCCAAGATTTTTTCTCCTTCTATTTCGGACGAATTCCTGGAGGGCAACCGCCACAGCCTCTTTTTTGGTTTTGACCCGGGCTAATTCCATTGCTTCCTTTAAGAGTTCATCGTCAATGACAATATTCGTACGCATTGAATACACCTCCCAATACACATTTTAATGCATACAAAGAGGAAGGTCAATCCAACTGAGAAAGCATCGTGTCTGCTTCCACTGCCCAGGAAAAAAGGTAAAACTCAAACCATTTCTTGATTCTCGGCTGTCTCTTTTTCTCAAAACTTTCTCTTCCACTTCCTTGACTTTCCCTTTGAAGCTAGTTAAGATATGGTCAATTCAATAATTGATAAAGGCGAAGAAGGGAAATAGTAAAAGGAAAGAGAAATACACAGAGATCCGGATGAAGGTGTAAACCGGTTTTTCTCTCCTTTGAATCCGTCCTGGAGCCGAAGTGGTGAAAGGAGAGTAGCTACTTCCGCCGAAGGCGTTAGCCTAATGAGGATGGGTGAACCCATTGAATGAGGGTGGCACCGCGGGAAAACTCTCGCCCCTGGGCGAGAGTTTTTTATTTAAATGGGGGCGAATATGGAGGAGCAAAGGTCCGTTCAAGAGGTCATATCTAAACTGAAAATGACCCTGGGAACAAAAAGTGATGTGATGCTGTGGCCAGAGGTCAAAAATACCGTCTTAGCAAAAGTGACGGTTAGCTTTTTCCCACCAGGAGCGACACTTCTTGTACCCATTATGGGGGAAGATAGTGACCACTGGGCAAGTATTGCCGAACAGTCAGGGTTTAACGTCATTCGCCTGGGCAGTGAGTGGGGAGAAACGATACGAGAAGAGGATATCGAACTCCTCTGGCAAAGCATCGGTGGAAAAACCATAAAAGGATTGCTTCTCACCGTTCACGAAACATCGACGGGACTGGTAGTGGACGTTGCACCGATTGCAAAAACGTGTCGGGCAAAAGGGATTGGTTGTGTAGTTTCAGCCTGGGATACGCTGGGGATGGTAGAACTTGCCGTGGATGAATGGGATGTGGATGTTCTGGTAACAGGGGCATCGGAAGCGATACATCTTGTAAGCACCAGCAAAAAAGCTTTAAGAGGTTTTCAGAGGACCGATGACTGGCAATACCCTTACGGAGGCCAATTTTCCTCTCAATTCCTTGCTTCAATTGAAACGATGCTCGAAAAAAATCGCCTTATAGAGTACCAGAAAATCAAAAAAACCCTCCGCGCTGGCATAAAAACCATGGGATTAGAGCTTCTGGTTAAAAGGGACGAAATCGCTTCACCAGTTTTCACCACCATTCGTCTTCCTGGAGGTGTGGATGTGGACCAGGTGCTCGATGACCTTGTCAAACAAGATATGGGAGGTGTAAACCGATTAAAACGGAAGGAAAACCAGATCATCCGCATTGACCACCGGGAATATCGAACGCCTCAACTCATCGTGGCTTTGTGTCATGTTCTGGGAACGATTGTATCGAGCCAAGGAATTCCCCTTAGGATTCAAGAGGGAATTAATAGAGCTCAGGAGGTGTATTACAATGAGTAAGGAGGAAATTCGTATTCTGTGCGCCCACGGTGTACCAGAGGATATGGTGAAGCGATTCACCGAAGAAATTGGTCCAGTCGAAGTGCTCCCTTCTGATGACGAAGCCGACATCATTCGTGCCATAAAGGACAAACATGTCTTTGTGGTCCGTTCGAAACCCAAAGTCACTGCAAACGTGGTGATGAACGCCCCAAACCTGAAGGTGGTGGCAAGACCGGGAGTGGGAACAGATAATATCGATAAGAAAGCCTGTGAAGCGCGAGGTATTCAGGTGATTAATTCTCCCGAAGCATCAGCCTCGAGCGTGGCTGAACTCACAGTTGGTTTAGCAATCGCGCTGTTGCGGCACGTGTGCCCCGCTTGCTCCCTTTTAAAAGAAGGACAGTGGGCAAAAAACAAGTACACTGGCCAAACGGTGGAAGGGAAAATTTGGGGAATCATTGGTTTTGGGGGTATTGGCCGAAGGGTTGCTGAGATCGCCAAGGCCTTGCGTGCAGAAGTGATTGCCTACGACCCCTACGTGGAAGACGAAGAGTTCAACAATAAGGGTGTGAAACGGGCTATGCGTCTGGATGAACTCTTGGAAAAAAGTGACATCATTTCACTTCATGTGGTGCTGAATAAAGATACCGAAGGGTTGATCTCCGAAGAAGCCATTAAGAAGATGAAAAAGGGGGCCTACCTGATCAACACTTCCCGAGGCAAGGTGGTCAACCAGGGAGCGTTGTTACAGGCGCTTGATGAAGGACATCTGGCAGGCGCCGCCCTCGATGTCTATGATACCGAACCGCCAACCGATGTAAGCTGTCTGCGGAAAGAGAATGTAATCTGCACACCCCACATTGGGGGGAGCACCGAAGAAGCCTTCGTGAACGCTACAGAGATTTTAATCAACAAACTGAAGGCTATTTTTCGCATTGGAGAGGGAGTGCCAATCGGATATTAGGAGGAATTATGAAACCATTTGAAATTCTTGACCATACCGCTGACGTGGGGTTAGTTGCCTGGGGAGAAACGCTCGAAGCGCTCTTTGCCAACGCTGCCTTGGGAATGTTTTCCCTCATTAGTGAGTTAGGAAATGTAGAGTGTCGCACAACAGTAACCGTTGAGGTGAAGGGCAACGACTACGAAGACCTCCTGGTGACCTGGCTCAATGAGTTGCTGTATCTCTTTGAAGCCGAGGGATACCTCCTTACGTGTTTTGCCATTGAAGAATTGGGACAGTACTATCTGAAGGCAAAAGTTTCAGGAGAATCAATTGACCAGGAAAAACACCTCATCCAGCGGGTGATCAAGGCTTGCACTTATTATGAGGTTAAAGTCGAGGAAATTCACCCTCAACACTTTCGAGCCCAGGTCTATTTTGATATCTGACATGCTGGGGAGGATGAAGACATATGGCTGAGGTATGGAGTGGACCGTTACGAAAACTCGATAACTGGCGCTGGATCATACCCCAGGAGTACAAAAAGGGAATGCTGGTTGATGGAATCATCTACGCCAGCGAACGGATGACTCAGGCCATTCGGAAAGACCAGGCTCCGGAACAGGTAGCCAATGTGGCGTGTTTGCCTGGGATTGTGGGAAGGTCTATGGCCATGCCCGATATTCACTGGGGTTATGGCTTCCCCATTGGAGGCGTGGCCGCAACCGATATTGAGGCAGGAGGGGTAATTTCCCCGGGGGGAGTGGGTTTTGACATCAACTGCGGGGTACGGCTCATTAAAACCAATCTCAATGCAGAAGAAGTAAAACCACATCTTGAGAAACTCCTTTCGGTGCTTTTTCGGAACATTCCTTCCGGGGTGGGTTCAGAAGGGCGAATTTCCTTCAGCGTAAGCGACCTCAAAAAAGCCATGAAAGAAGGAGCCCGGTTCATGATTAAAAGAGGATTTGGGTTCCCTGAAGACGAAGAGTACATCGAGGAAAAAGGAGCCATGGAAGGAGCTGACCCCGAAGCAGTGAGTGCCAAAGCCATGGAACGTGGGAAAGGACAATTGGGAACCTTGGGTTCTGGAAATCATTTCCTGGAAATCGAAGTGGTGGAACGAGTTTTTCGACCTGATATCGCCGAAATCTTCGGTCTATTTTCGGGACAGGTGCTCGTTATGGTCCATACCGGTTCCCGGGGATTTGGGCACCAGGTCTGTACCGATGCCCTGCAAACCATGCAAAAAGCCATGAACCGCTACGGTATCAAAGTACCAGACCGACAGCTTGCCTGTGCCCCCTTCCAGTCCCCTGAAGGACAAGAA
This sequence comes from Atribacterota bacterium, assembly GCA_039638595.1. NCBI lineage: Bacteria > Pseudomonadati > Atribacterota > Atribacteria > Atribacterales > Candidatus Caldatribacteriaceae > Candidatus Profundicultor > Candidatus Profundicultor thermophilus. The sequence continues at coordinate 67,056 of JBDIWM010000003.1, read as the reverse complement.
TACTTTGCCGCCATGGCCTGTGCTGCCAACTTTGCTTGGGCCAACCGACAGCTCATCACCCACTGGGTACGAGAGTCTTTCGAAGAAGTATTCCAAAAATCAGCCTGGGATTTAGGGATTGAAGTCCTTTACGATGTGGCCCATAACATCGCCAAGGTGGAAGAGCACGAAGTGGAAGGAAAAAGGAAAAAGCTCTGCGTTCACCGCAAGGGTGCTACCCGAGCTTTCGGAATAGGACACCAAGACGTTCCTCAACGGTACCAGCGCGCTGGACAACCGGTACTCATTCCGGGAGACATGGGCACTGGATCATACGTTCTCCTGGGAACAGAACTCGCCATGCAAGAAACCTTTGGCTCCACCTGTCATGGAGCAGGAAGAGTGATGAGTCGTTCGGAAGCCGACCGCACTTCTCGGGGAAGAAACATCGCCGAAGAACTGAAAGGGAAGGGGATTCTGGTCATGGCTGAAAGCAAAGCCACCCTGCGAGAGGAAATACCCGAAGCGTACAAAGACGTAAACGACGTGGTACAGGTGGTAGAAGAGGCAGGAATCTCAAAACGGGTGGTTTATGCAAGACCCTTAGCAGTTATGAAAGGGTAAAAGGAGGAACGTTATGCTCGATTGGAAATGGATTCGAGAAAACAAAGAAAAGGTCAGAGAGGCGCTACAAAAAAGAAATATGGACGAAAATTTTCTTGAGGAACTGTTCAGCATTGACGAAAACCGACGCAAATTCCAAAAAGAAGTCGACGAGCTGAAAAGTCAAAAAAACCAGCTTTCCAAAAATGTGGGGATGTGGAAAAAAGATGGTAAAGACGTTCAATCCCTTCTTAAGGAAATTGAGGACATATCCGAAAAAATCGAAACCTTAGATAGAAAACTGAAAGAAGCAGAACAAATTTGGGAGGAGAAGTTACTCCTTTTGCCCAATATTCCTCACCATACTGTGCCGGTGGGAAAAAGCGAGGAAGAGAACCCAGAAGTGCGGAGGTGGGGAACACCACGGCAATTCGATTTTTCACCTCGTCCGCACTTTGAGCTTGGGGAAGAACTGGGAATCCTTGACTTTGAGCGGGGAGCGAAAATCGCCTCATCCCGATTTACGATCCTCAAAAAAGCAGGAGCGCTCCTGGAGCGGGCTTTAATTAATTTCATGCTCGACCTTCATACCCAGGAACACCGTTACATCGAGGTTTTTCCTCCGTTTCTGGTGAACACCAGAACCATGACTGGAACTGGGCAGCTTCCCAAATTCTACGACGACCTTTACCACTGTCAGGATGATTTACACCTCATTCCCACCGCCGAAGTCCCGGTCACCAATCTCCATGCCGGGGAAATCCTCTCCGAAGCAGACCTTCCTATCTACTATGTCGCCTACAGCGCTTGCTTCAGGCGGGAAGCCGGCTCCTATGGTAAAGATGTACGGGGGCTCATCCGCCAACACCAGTTTAACAAGGTGGAACTAGTAAAGTTCGCCCATCCAGAACACTCCTATGAAGAGCTGGAAACCCTAGTCGGCGACGCCGAAAGGGTTTTACAACTTTTAGAACTCCCCTACCGGGTGGTGGTACTCTGCACCGGTGACCTCGGTTTTTCAGCAGCCAAAACTTACGATATCGAAGTCTGGATCCCTTCCCAGGAAAGGTACCGGGAAATTTCTTCCTGCAGTAATTTCGAAGACTTTCAGGCCCGCAGAGCCAATATTCGTTTTCGTACCACCGGAGGAAAATTGCTCCACGTCCATACCCTAAATGGCTCGGGTCTGGCGGTAGGAAGGACTCTGGTCGCTATTCTCGAAAATTATCAGGAAAAAGACGGTACAGTGGTGATTCCTGAAGCACTCCGTCCGTACATGCACGGATTAGACCGGATTATTCCCTCAATCGAGGTGCGGTGATGGAAAAAAAAGGCGTGGGTATCGTTGGATTTGGTTTCATTGGCCGGATTCATGCACTTGCCCTTTCCGTTTTACCATACGCCTTTCATGAACTCCCCTTCCTTCCCGAAATTCGAGGCATTTGTACATCGCGTCCCGAAACAGCACAAAAGGTGCAACAGGAGACCGGCATCTGGGCAACCGATTCACTCGATATGCTCTTGAACAATAAAGAGATTGAGATGGTGGTGGTTGCGCTCCCCAACGCCGGACATAGAGTGGTGGTGGAAAAAGCAGCCCGTGCTGGAAAAGCTATCTATTGCGATAAACCTCTGGCCCTCAATCTTGAAGAAGCACTTGCCATGGAAAAGGTGGTTAAAGAAGCCCGAATCCCATTTGGAATGGCCTTCCAGAACCGTTTTGTTCCAGCTATCCAGAAAGCCAGAGAATTGATTGATGAAGGAAAAATCGGCAGGGTTTTTCGAACCCGATTTTCGTACCTTCACTCTGGATATGTGGACCCAGCGCGCCCGCTGAGCTGGCGGCTCAAAAAAGACCTTTCCGGTGGTGGTTCCCTGTGGGACCTGGGGTCGCATCTTGTGGATCTGGTGCGTTTCCTTCTGGGAGAACCAGAAATCGTCTCCGCCCGAGGACGGACCTTCATCACCGAAAGGCCGATTGCTCCCGGCGCAAAAGAAAAAGAACCCATCGAAGTCGATGACTGGTCACTGGTCCATTTTACCCTTCCTGAAGAGACCGAGGGGACTCTGGAAACGAGCCGTTTTGCTACCGGAAGCTGTGACGAAATCCGCATTGAAATTGAGGGTAGTAAAGGAGCTCTCCGCTATAACTCCATGCAGCCAAACTTTTTAGAATTCTACGACCTTACCGACTCTGGTGCCCCGATAGGTGGTAGACGAGGTTTTAAACAGATTGAAACCGTGGCCCAGTTCCCCCATCCCTATGCTCTCCCGGGGAAATTTGCCTTTGGCTGGACCAACGCCCATGTGGCCTGCATACACGATTTTATTCTGCGGTGGAGTGGTCAAAAGGCGCAAGGTGCCACCATCGAAGACGGGGTAAAAGTCCAGGCATTTTTAGAGGAAGCCTACCAGCTGATGGGGTGGAAATAACCTCCTGGTTACTTTATCCAGAAACCTCCAGGAGGCGAACCAGGAAACGCTCAAAATCCAGCTTGAGCGTTTCCTTGAGTTTTGGACATCCTCAAGGATGATGGCCACTTTCCGTTTATCCAGCTCATATCCATAGGCATGCCGGAAAAGTCTGAAGCTTCGTAAGTTATTGCGGAACTTCAAACTTTCCTCAAAAATCAGAGCCGGTCGAATCCCTTCGATGGAAAGCGCCATTCTCTTGAGTAGTTCTGTATGATACTTTTTTGTTCATCGATCGTGTTTTCAAAAAAACCGGCTACAATTTTGAAAAGGTCTTCATAAGCACAGTAAAGATTATGAAGTTGATAAGCAAGGCTCTCCAGGCCACAAATACCTTTTTTTTCTTTGCCTTTCTGCAATTCGACCGTAAATTTTCAAAATTTAGTTCCACTGGGAAACGAGTTCCGATTTCAGGATGACAAATCTTTTTCTCCCACCGTATTCCCTCCGTTTTGACCTTTTCTGCCAGCCTGCGGCCTTCAAGCTGGATAATGGTGACTTCCCAGCCGAGTTCCATGGAAAGGAACGACATCATCCGGAAGAAATCCTCATGCCGAAGCCCGGAAAATTCCACATCGATATCCGATTCGTTTCCGAAGCGCCCCGGTTTGGTGATGGAACCAAAAACATAGGCCTCATCAAACTGGATCTCTGCCGCAATCGTCTCCAACGCCTTCTTTAGTTTTTCTAGCATATTCCGCCTGAGGGATTCTGCGCTCTGTTTTTTTGCTCTCATTTTCGCTCCAAGACACGGAACTGAAATTCCATGGTCAAGGTTGGTTGTATACCTGTAACCTCCTTAAAGTCTCCATCTATAATTTTATCCCACACCACAAAGAAACAAATATCGCACCTTCTCGAAAACCAGCTTTGGGCATCGTGTTTTTATGAACTTCTCCTATCCGGGGCCATGACCCACACGATCACTGACCACGTTATCATCCCGCTGGCATGCACTAAGGATTACTTATACAAATCGTTCCCGGAAAAGGATGCCGTGACCAGGAAAAATCCTTGCCGAGATCGCTCTCCTATTCCTTTTACCTTTCCAAAGATTTCCGATTTTGTGTGACTTCTGCTATACTGAATGCGTCATGGAAAAACAGATTGGGGACTGGTGCTTCAAGAACTATCCCGAGATCGAGGCCTGGGACGAACTCCCAGACGGCGTGAGCGTGCTTGATACAAGCCTCTCTGTGATTAACGCTAACCGTACCATGCGATCGTGGTACGCCCACACTGTTTTTACCCCAAAAGAAAAGTGTTACCGCGTATACCATAATCGCAAAAACCCCTGTCCCTGGTGTCCTACTCGAACCACGCTTTCCCGTGGAAAAGCTCAAAGTGGTATCGTGCCCTACCACGGAAAAGATGGCACAGTGCAGGGATGGCAGAAACTTCTGGCTTTCCCCATTTTTGATGGAGACAGAAACATAGTGGGGGTTATGGAATACGTCCAGGATATTACCGAAACCAGATTCTACCAGCTTGTTCTTGCAGCTCTGGAACAGGAAGTCGAAGCCTTAAGAACCATTGTTGGAAAGGCCCGGCAAATTTATGAAGACTGGCAAAAAACCCGTATAAACATCACTTGCAGACATACCCTCAAATCACCGCTCCAGTTCCTCCAAGAAATCCTTCCCAATCAACCTCAGAAAGAACCTCTCAAGATAATGGAATCCTTCTTTTCCCCGATACAAAATGAGATCACCTGGAGGAAAAATCGCTACTTCTCTCTCCTCACTTACCTCACCCCGCGAGAGTTCCAGATCGCTCTTCTCATTGCCCAGGGGAAAAGCACCAAGGAGATCGCCGAAGAATTGTCTCTATCGCTTAAGGCGGTTGAGTTCCACCGCGGCCAGATTCGAGAAAAATTGGGCATCCGAAAAATCAAGGTGAATCTCCAGTCTTACCTTTTGACCTATCTTGCCTCCAGTGGTTTCCCTGGTGATTTTCAGGGGTAATGCAGTGGTTCTCAAGAAAAAGAACGAAGAGGATAATGAGGGAAGAGCGTAAACCGAAAGGAGGCAAACGGATGGACCAAAATTTGCTTTTCACTCCGATTACCATTGGTAAGAAAGTGGCCACTAATCGCTTCGTGATCAATGCCATGGAATGCTGCGATTCTGATGAAGAAGGCAACCCCAGTCCCAAGACCTATCGGAGGTACCGCCGGCTTTTTGAAGGTGATGCCGGGGTCATCTTTCTTGAGGCTATCACCGTGAGCTACGAAAGTCGGGCGCGTCTAAACCAGTTAAGCGTCATGCCCCACAACGAGAAAGCGTTGCAAAAATTCACCCAGGAAATGAAAAGCGTCAATCCCAAACCCATCTTTATCTGGCAGTTGACCCATGCCGGAGAACTCAGCAGTCCTGATTTTTCCCGGAGAGTCTGCGTAAAACCGCTTCCCGGTATGGGAGGAGATCTCTTAAGCGAGGAAGACGTGGACAAAATTATGGACCAGTTCGTGTTAGGTGCAAAAATTGCCTATAATGCCGGGGCCGATGGTGTGGACCTTAAGCTCTGCCATGGATACTTTGGCACCCAGGTCCTCCGCCCCTACAATGACCGTCCCTGGAAGTATGGTGGTCCATGGGAAAAGCGTCGCCAATTTGCTTTTGACCTGTATGAACGAATCCGTAAGGAAATCCCTGACCCCGATTTTCTGGTCGGCTCCAAAGTGACCATGTGGGAAGGTATTCCCGGAGGACAGGGCTGTGCTGGACCAGATACAGCCATCATGGACCTTACCGAACCTCTGGACCTTTTGCATGGTCTTAAAGAACGTGGGGCAAACTTTATCCTGGTCTCCGCTGGAAACCCGTCACTCACCATCGCTTTAGCTCATCCTGATAAACGGATTCCCGACTATGCGTATCTCCACCATCTTTTCCAGAAGGAAGCCCGAAAGATGCTTTATCCAGAAGTAGTCACCATGGGTTCAGCCTACTCCATTTTTCGCGACGGAAAAAACAACTTCTTAGGGGTGGAACGAGAAAAGAGCTCTCTTCTTTACTGGGGTGATAAAAATATCAGCGAAGGCGTCACTGACATGGTGGCTATTGGACGGCAATCTTTTGCCGACCCGTACCTTCCCAAGAAACTAAGGGAAGGAAAATTCGACGAAATTAACTGGTGCACCCTCTGCGATACCTGCATGGAACTCCTCATCCGTCAGCAAAATGCCGGGTGTGTGGTCTACGAAAAAGAGTACGCCCAAATTCTGCAGGAAACCCGAGCAAAATTTGGAGTGTTGAAATTCAAACATACATAAGCATAGTGGACCACACTGGCAAAAATCTCACGTAAAAAACGAAGGAGTGTATCCTGAAACCTCTCCAAACCGCCTCAGCGAAAATCAGGAGTGGACGTTGGTGAACTCGTCCACTCCTGATTTTTTGAAAAAAATACACACGTTTCAAGCATGTCAAGGTCTATCTGCATAGCAGGCCAGTTCATGGAAAGCATCGTCATCCCGAATACTTTGCGGATATAAAGACAAGAGTGACAATACCCGAATATCAAACTGGAAAAATCCGGCACGATAATCCAGGCTTTGACCTATCATTTCTGTGTGACGCGCACTCCAGCCGGAATGCTTTTACGCCAGTCCCAACTTTACAAATTCCTTAAAGAGTGTGGCGTTCTGAGTATACACCTTTTCATAGAGTTGATAGAGTCTTGCGTAAAATGTTTTGTGTTCTTCAATTGGCTCGAGGTGGGGGTTTTCCGGAAACAAGGAAGACGGAAGGTCTGTAAGGTGTTCCACTTCACCGAGGGCTTTGAGAGAAAGGAGAAAAGCCCCTTTGGCAGACGCCGAAGGGTAGAGGCTCACTTCCACCGGGACTCCCAGGACATCGCAGAGGACTCTTTTTCCGTGATCGGTGGTGGCAAAACCCCCGTTGAGGATCACTCGATGCGGCATACCCATGACTTGAGAAAGCAGGTCATAAATGGAACGCACCCGGAAGGCCACCCCTTCCAGAGCCGACTGAATGAGTGCTTGAGGGGTATGAAAATAGGAAAGCCCAAAGAGGATTCCCCGAGCATAGGGATTCCAGTGGGGACTGCGTTCGCCAGTCAAAAAGGGAAGAAAAAGCGGCCTTTCCCGGTAAATGTCAAGGGAAAAATCCAGTTTTTCGCCCAAAAGGTCTCGCACCCAGGAATAGACAATCCCTCCGTTGTTGATGGCTCCACCCCCTACCCAGATACCATCCGCAAGGTAATAACACCAGCTGCGTCCCTGGGGGTCAAAGACCGGATTCTGCTCACACATGCGCACTGCCCCGGAAGAGCCCACCGTAACCACCATTTCTTTTGCCCGGAAAGCCCCTTCTCCCAAATTGGCGAAAGGACCATCACCACCCCCAAAGACAACCGGAATGCCAGACGGTAAACCGGTATCACGGGTAAAGTCACCCTCTTTCAAGGTTTCAACCCTTTCGGGTGGAGACAATTCTGGTAATTTCTCCGGTGGAAGACATAACCAGGATAGGAGATCCTCCGACCAGCACTGTTTTCTCACATCGACAAGACCTGTGGCGGAAGCGGTGGACAAATCGCAAGAATATACCCCGGTCAATCGGCCCAGAACCCAGTCTTTGATGGAAAGAATTTTGGTCGTACGTTCCCACAGTGCAAACCGTTTTTTTTGAAACCAGGCGATTCGGGGAGGATGAAAAATGGTATGAAGGGGTGTAGCGGTCTTTTGGTAGAACTGAAAATCATGATACTCATTTTGCATCGCTTCCACCTCCCCAGCGCTACGAGTATCCATCCAATTGAGAAGAGGATAAAGGGGTCGCATGTGCCCATCAACGAGAAGAAAACTATGGAGCATGGTATCAAGGGCGAGGGCTACAAAAGAAGAAGTACGAAAAGAAGTCGTTACATCCTTTACCGCCTCTTTAATACAATGATAAATCTCTTCCGGGTTCTGCTCGGCAAACCCCGGATGGGGAGAATGGGTCTTGTAATCTCTTTTGGTGGAAAAGAGCATCTCGCCTTCCCGGTGAAAAACGCAGACTTTGCACGAAGAAGTACCGATATCAATCGCCAGAAAAAGGTTTTTTTTCATCAGCTACACCCCGGAAAAGGCACTGAACCCTCCATCAACCGGAACCACCACTCCAGTAACAAAACTTGACGCTGGAGATAGGAGCCACAGGACCGTACTCAAAAGATCCTCCGGAACCCCGAATCTCCCACAAGGAGTATGGGCAAGCACAGCTTCTCCCCGAGGAGTTAAACGACCATCCTTTTGGTACAGCAGAGCATAGTTCTGTTTGGTGACAAAAAATCCCGGTGCCAGGGCATTCACCCGAACCTTGGGAGTGAACTCCCGAGCAATGTACACTGCCAGCCACTGGGTAAAATTGCTCACCGCAGCTTTAGCGGCCGCATACCCCACTACCCTCGTGAGCGGTCGAAGGGCAGCCATGGAAGAAAAGTTGATGATGCTTCCACCCTCCTCTTGCCTGATCATATATCGAGCCACCACCTGGGAAGGAATGATTGCCCCTCCGAAAAGGTTGAGATTGACCACTTTTTGCAGGGCTTCAACAGGCAAATCAAAAAAAGAAACCTCCGAGGAAGTAGTAGCCTCTTTCATGTTTCCCCCAGCCGCATTGAAGAGGGCATCAATGCGTCCAAATTTTTCGAACACTTTGTGTACCACTTCCTCCACGTGTTCTTTTTGCAGAACGTCCATTCTATATCCCTCAACCACGATTGCCTCCTGGCGGAATTCTTCTAGAAGCGCATCGAGCGGGACAATATCCGTGAGCACCACTTTTGCTCCTTCCTTCCCCAAAGCCCGAGCAATGGTAGAAGCGAGGATTCCTCCGCCACCGGTAAAGAGAAACACTTTACCCCGAACCGAAAACATCGACTCAAGGTCAAGATTCATTGGTACCCTCCTTTGGAGAAATCCGTTTCACTAGGATGGGAATTAAAAAAAGCTGAATGATAATTCCCGGAAGTGCAGTCACAAAAAGACTCTGCAACGTCATCACCACCGATACCTTCCGCCCAAAAAGGAGCCCCAAAATCCCAAACTGGGCAAGGAGAAAAACAACCCGTCCCAGAATAAGGCTCAAGATGAGGGCGACAATGGTCGAAAACCGCAGCCGACGGGTAAAAAATGCTCCCAGAGCCCCATAGCTTCCTAATTCCACCATCATGGGAATAAATACGGGGAACGGCGGCATTCCAGAAATAAGGAAATTCACCAAAGGTAATACCAGTCCCACCACAAAAGCACTCCCCGAAGGAAGAAGAAATCCGGCCAACAAAGCCGGAAAATGCATGGGCAAAAACATCGGTCCCGGAATCCCCAAACCATGAAAAACCACCGGAAGTACAATTCCCACTGCCAGAAGCACACCAATGCGCGTAAGCACCACTGCACTCCGATGAACCCGTTCGCTTGTGAGCATTGTATTCACCCCTTTTCTCTTCCAAATAGAACCGCAAGGTGTCTTTTTATATTTTCACATACTCGCGCATAATGTTGAGCTTCTTCCGCAAAGAGGAATTGGCGAATTTCTGGTCCGACTCGTCCCAGGATTGACCCGTAAGCCACGTGAAAGAACTGCCGGATTGCGGTATCGCGAAGAAGAAGAGGAAAATCCTTTTCTGGCACGTTCCGTAAGTCCTCTGGAATCGTTTCTTTTTTAACCGAAAGCTGATAGGCTCGACAATTTTCTTCAAAGGTTTCATAGGCAATGCGGTAAACCCGATGGAACAGTCCCGGATTCTTTTCCGCAACCACCATCAGGGCTTCTAACCAGCTGGTCCCCGAAGTTTTAAGATGAAAAATCCCACCGGTTTCCCGGAAGAACACCGGGTATACGCTGAATTTATCACTCCCAGAGTGTAAACTCAGACGATACCCACCAATGTTTCGCACCACTACCATGTGTTGTCGCAGGGCTTGGGCAAATTCCTGAAGATCACCCAGATAATCAATCCCCTTCTCAAAGGCACCAGGAAAACGAAGAGCTAAACTCCGGAAGTCAATCCCTCGACGATGCAGTTCTTCAGCCACAAAAAAGTGTGCTTCTTTTGAAGTAAGTATCCCTCCCTCATCTAAGGAGATCTCCAAATCAAAGGAAGATAGCTCTTCTTTCAAGAGATGGTACAGATATTCCACCCTTTCAATCGCCGGAAGGTAGGCCAAAACAAGCGGCAGGAGCTTCGTCCCTTCGAAATTAACCCGAACCGACTCCGAAAGTCTCAGGCTTTTCCCTTCATAATATTTGAAAATTTCCCGTTCCTCTGTCGTAAGTGTCTCATACCGTCGGCTAAGTTCGTGTTCTGGCCAAGTGAGTGCCGAATAAGCCACGTTTTCACTCACATCCAGGGTATACATGGAAAAACCCAGGTTTCGAGCTTCCAGGAGGTATTTTTCCTCTTTTACATGGTCGGCATCAGCTCCAAAAGGACCCTGGTATCCACTTTCCAAAATTCCCCAGACCGCTCCCAGAAGGACATCCTGAAAAGTCCGTTGTGTCCTCTCCAATTCCCTCGGTGACTGCTGGGCAATGACTGGAAAAACCGGAAATTCTGCCAGCGCTTTAAGGTGGGCTGCCGAAACCATCCCCAACCGGTCACCACAACCAAAAGAAGGACGGTGGTTAAATGTGACCGGACGAAGAGATGGAAAAAACTGGGTTAGCGCCCGATAATTAACCAAATCGAAGGGATAAACCGTGCAGACACCTTCTTCATCAAGTTGGGAAAAACAGGGATTTTCGAAAGGAAGGTTCGATACCTTTGACCAAACCACAAGGTAGAACCCAATGTGGTTTTTCGCTGGGAAAAAGGTACACCTAAAATCGGCAATCTGGTACGCTTTTTCATACACCCGGAAGGATTTTCCAAATGCTTCACGATTCTGCACGATTTTTTGAATTTTCTCCTGTATCACCTTGATTCCTCCTATTCCAAATCCTTCCCTATTTTACGCTTTTTAACACCCACATAGTACCGAAATAATATCCTTCCCACAGAGTCAACGCACGCAAACCTCTCGTCCTCTGAGACAAACTATCTTTAATTCACTAATCATAATGATTTTACACTTTTTAAGGCTTTTTAGGATACTGGGTACCGGGGGTTTACCTCGGTAGAAATCGGGTCAAAACCAAATTTTAAGGAGACAGCGAAACAGAATCACCACCTATTTTCCCCGGTTTTCCCAAGAGGTATAATCACTCTTGAGGAGGAATGCTCATGAAAGCACTGTGTGATATTGGTATCATTGGCATGGCGGTGATGGGGCAGAACCTGGCCCTCAATATCGCCCGTAAGGGATTTCAGGTAGCCGTTTTTAACCGGACACAGGAACGCACTCAGGAATTTGTAAACACCCGACTCCACGGGGAACCGATTGTGCCGACCTACAGCCTGGAAGCGTTCGTCTCAGCGCTCCGGAAACCCCGTCGGGTTATGCTTATGGTGAAGGCTGGAAAGGCCGTGGATGAATTCTTAGAAACCCTTTTTCCCCTCCTTGAACCGGGGGATTTAGTCATCGACGGAGGAAACTCGTTTTTTCAGGATACCGAAAGGCGGCTCCAGGAAGCCGAAAAACGAAGCCTCCTCTTTTTGGGGACCGGGATCAGTGGTGGAGAGCACGGTGCACTACATGGACCGTCTATCATGCCCGGGGGAAACAAAGAAGGGTATGAACTGGTGCGGGAAATCCTGGAAAAGGCCGCCGCCCAAGTAGAAGATGGACCCTGCTGTACCTACCTCGGACCAGGCGGCAGCGGACATTTTGTGAAAATGGTCCACAACGGCATTGAGTACGCCATGATGCAGGCCATCGCCGAAGTTTATGACATCCTGCGTAAAATCTATGGTCTTGAAAGCCATGCCATCCAGTCCATCTTCGAAGAATGGAACCAAAGTGATGTAGCCTCGTACCTGGTGGAAATCACTGGAAAAATCCTCGGGGTGGAAGACCCGGCAACCAAAAAACCCCTGGTGGAAATCATCCTCGATGCTGCCGAACAGAAAGGAACTGGAAAATGGGCCTCCCAGATCGCTTTTGATTTAGGAGTACCAACTCCAGTCATCAACCAGTCAGTAATTGCCCGCAATCTCTCCTCCTTTAAAGAAAAAAGAGTGTCCCTTTCCCAAATCTGGGGTTGTCAAAATGACGCCAGGCTTCATTGTGATGCGGACACCAGAGAAGCCCTCAGACAAACCCTTTTTCTTTCTATGGTGGTAGCCTTCAGTGAAGGATTCCATCTTTTGCAGGTGGCTTCGGAAGAGTGGAAGTACCACCTCAATCCTGTGGATATCGCCAGAATCTGGAAAGGCGGGTGTATTCTCCGGGCGCGGATGCTTACCGCCATTCAGAAAGCCTTAGCTGAGAACCCATTACTTCTTTTTACAGCCAGTGGGTTCATTCAAAGGGTCAAAGAAAGTGCTAAACAGGCTCGTCAAATCGTGAAAATCGCGCTGGAGCGTTCCCTTCCGGTACCGGTTTTATCAGCCGCTTTGGCCTATATCGACTCCTGGACCAGCGCCGTGTTGCCAGCGAACCTTCTCCAGGCCCAGCGGGACTTTTTTGGAGCTCATACCTACAAACGCATCGACCGACCGGGAACGTTTCACACCACATGGGAGGGTGAAGTAGAATGATTCTCTATGAAAAATCTTCTCTCTGTACCTTAACTCCGGACCAATTCCGGGATTTTCTGAAAGAGGCAATTGCCCGATACGACACCAAGGGAAAGCGGATTTTGGCCATCATCCCCGATGCCACCCGGACCTTTCCCATGAAAACCATTTTTACGGTGCTCATGGAAGACCTTCTTCCCCCGTCAAAAACCCTCCATTTCCTCATCGCCCTCGGCACCCACCCACCCATGACCGACGAAGAATTGAAAAACCATCTGGGAGTCACCTACGGGGAAGCTCGCACTCTGGGAACCGAGGTGTTCAACCATGTTTACAATGACCCCCAAGAACTCCTCCACATTGGTACCATCTCCAAAGAAGAGGTAGAAGCCATTTCGAAAGGGTTACTCAAAGAATCCATCCCCGTCACCGTGAACCGCCGTATCCTCGATTATGACGAACTCCTGATCGTGGGACCGGTTTTCCCTCACGAAGTGGTGGGATTTTCCGGAGGGTACAAATATTTCTTCCCCGGTATTTCTGGTGCAGAAATCATTGACCAGTTTCACTGGCTGGCAGCCCTCATCACCAATCCCAAAATCATCGGTCACAAGGAAACCCCGGTGCGGGAAATCCTCCGCCGGGCGGCTCGCTTCATGCCCCGTCCAAGCATGAAACTAGCCGTTGTGGTCACCGGGAAAGACCCCTGTGGACTCTTCCTTGGCGACCCTGAAGAAGCCTGGTCGAAAGCTGCGGATTTATCGTCCCAGGTCAACATCATCTGGAAAAACCATCCATTCCACACGGTACTCTCGGTGATTCCAGAGATCTATAACGAACTCTGGGTAGGAGGAAAGGGAATGTACAAACTCGAACCGGTGGTAACCAACGGAGGAAAAATCATTCTCTACGCTCCTCATATCCGGGAAATTTCGGTAACCCACGGCAGATACTTGCGGGAAATTGGCTACCACGTGCGGGACTTTTTCCTCACTAACTGGGACCGCTACAAACACTACCCCTGGGGGGTCCTGGCCCATTCCACGCACGTCAAAGGAATCGGCAAATACCACGATGGAAAAGAATATCCCCGCATTGAGGTCATTCTTGCCACCAGCATCCCCCAAGACCTCTGTCAGCGCATTAACCTGGGTTACATGGACTACCGTGGTATCCGCATCGAAGACTACACCGGAAAAGAAGACCAGGGCATCCTTTACGTTCCTCGGGCCGGGGAAATGCTCTACCGTTTAGCCGATGGGACGGTACCGGATATCGATCAACTGTAAATTGCTCTCTGGCGGAGGGGGCGGGACTCGAACCCGCACAGCTCGTTTGAGCATGCCGGTTTTCAAGACCGGTTCCTTGCCAATTCGGGCACCCCTCCGAATACAAAAATTATACCTGCCGCAAGAGAGGGGGTCAAGGACCCCGGAATGAAGCCCCTTTAGACAAATCAGAGTTTCGTTCGCAAATAAAGCTTGATGAACGCCGGTACGGTCTTTTTGTATTCCTTTTCATAGAAAACCCTGGAATCAATTAAAAATAGACAAATACTTTAATTGCCTTCCAGGGGGTCACTTCACCGTATATCGGGAATATAAAGCCGATGCGTGGTTTTTCCCCTTTAAAAAGGGGGTTCTAATCATGAAAAAAGTGGTATTAGTTTTGTTTTTGCTCTTACTCCTTACTCCCCGAAACGTCTTTGCCCTTTGCACTTACTACGGCACACGATTTTCCATTTGGTCTTTTACCAGAACAACGATGAGATGGGTATGGTTGGCCCTCATCGTGGGCGTGGTGTACCTTCTGGTGCATACCATAAAGGAAAATCAGGATTTTCACCGAGAACCGCATCAGGAAGACCCCTTAGAAATTCTGAAAAGGCGCTATGCCCGGGGAGAAATTAGCCGAGATGAGTACGAACGGATGAAAAAAGACCTGACAGAATGACCACCAGGCTTTTTTCGTGGTACACTATTGCTATGAAACTTGAAGAAATTGTGGCCAAAAAGAGAGCCCGGGAAGAGAAACTTCAGGATGCTCTGAAGCGGATTGTTACCCAACTGCGAGAATGGGGCGCCCTAAAGGTTGTCCTTCTCGGTTCGTTTGCCTGCGGAACCGTTGATTTCCAGAGCGATCTTGACCTTCTGGTGATTATGCCATCCTCACAAACAAGCAAAGCATGGATAGATCAGATTTATCAGCATATTGAGCGGGGCATAGCCACCGATATGGTGATTTACTCTCAGGATGACTTTGAAAAAATGCTTCCAGAGAGCTCGTTTTTGCAGGAAATCTTTCAATCAGGAGGGATAGTTTATGAGAAAAAACCTCGTGAAGAAGCCCTGCGATGGTTCCTGCAGGCTCAGGATGAGTTTAACGATGCCGAATTTCTTCGCCAGAGCGGACGCTTTTATCTAGCCCTTTTCCATTTCCAACAGGCAGCCGAAAAGGTACTCAAGGCGTATTTGTATCTGCGCGTTGCCGACCGACAGGTATTTTTTACCCGTTCCATCGATGAACTCCTCCAGATGGTGCAGGAAATCGACACCGATTTTGCCTCTCTCACCCAGACCGAGAAACTCAACCAACACGATACCCCAACGGCCTTCCTGGGGGTGTACCCTCCCGTTTCTATACCGACCCAAAGGAAGCCGAAGAAGCAATGGAACTTTGCCGGGACCTCCTGGGACTCATTACGCGAAAAATAATCTGGAAAGAGACACAGAAAAGATGGTGAAAACGCTCTTCTGGATTATAGTTCTTTCCTGGATGACATTAGACCTTTGGGTACTGCTGGGTAAAAACCAAAACCTTCACCAGATTGTGGACCGCCGGAGCAAATTCGTGGTGATGGTATGCATCGGAAGCGGGGTGATTCTGGCCATCCTGCCCCGAGATTTCCGTTTGACCTGGCAGATTCGGACTGCCTTCAACCCCGTTCAACAACTCGGGATTGGACTCATGATTGCAGGGGTCAGTTTGCGACTCATTGCCATCCTTACTCTGGGAAAGTACTTTACTCCAGATATCGCCATAGCAGAAAACCACAAACTGGTACGCAAAGGGGTTTACCGTCTTATCCGCCATCCCAGTTACACCGGGGAATTCCTCGCCTTTGGGGGAGCGGCACTGGTGTTCTGGCATTTCCCTTCCTCACTTTTCATCTTCTTTTTGCCCTTTCTGGGTTTCCTTTACCGAGCGTCCCTGGAAGAACGAAAGCTATTAGAGTGCTTTGGCGAGGAATATCGGGAGTACATGAGTAAGACCAGACGTTTTATTTAAGAAGTTCCTCACGCTTCAGGGCGTTTTCCACCGCTTTGAGAAAGGCTTTGCTCGATACGGTGGCACCACCCACGGTATCAACCGGCAAGGCATTCACGTTTTTAAGGCGCAGGATGAGTTCCTGGTAAACGGCCGGAATGGAAATTCGGGAGGAAGAAACCAGCTTTACATCCACGATGGTATGGTCCTCGACCTTCACTTCCACCTCACAGGTGAAACGACCTTTTTCATATTTTCCCCGATACGTTCCATCCTCGATGGCGGAAAGGTCGACCATACTAAGGGTCAAGCGCTCTGTCTCGTACAGTCCATAGGTGAGGTATCCCCAGAAGATGCCAAAAAGGGCTGCCAGAATCAATACCACCAGAAGGAGGATTTTCCAAAATTTCTTCATGGTTTCATTATACACTTTTTGGAGACAATCACCAAGTTACAGAGGAATATGCTAATTATAAAAAGAATTCTTCCTCAACAAAGCAAGCACCCTGATTTTTTGCTATTCTTTGTAGAGGGTTCAAGCAAAGGAGGAAGTCACGGTGGGAGAACTGGCCAATGTGGTGAAAATCGTGTCCATTATTCTGTTTGTTGCTATTTTTGCTGGAATTATAGCCCGATTTTTAGGACAAAATTTGCCCTGGCATCGTGCTAAAACGGAACG